>JBCDAS010000227.1:0-7161 GCA_039185235.1 Pseudomonadota bacterium | reverse complement strand
GACTCGGTGCCCGTGCCAGAGAAAAGCGTGCCCTTCTTCAAAGCCGGGAAGGAATTGCGTGAGCGAATGAACGGCTAAAAGGACGAGGCGATGGGCTTTCTCAAATCTGTTCTCTTGCTGATCATCGGCGCTGGCCTGGTGTTGCTTGGAATGGGCAATATGGCGCCGGTGGATCTGCATCTGGTGCCTGAGGAAGTCGCGGGGTCTGAACTCGCAATCAAGCAGATCCCGCTCGCAATGGTAATCCTCGCCGCGTTCCTTCTGGGTCTGGTGGTCGGCGAGATCCTTGAATGGGCCCGCGAAACCAAGCACCGCCGTGCGGCTAGCAGCCGCGGTCGCGAGGTGACTAAATTGCAGCGGGAGCTCAACTCTGTGAAAGAGAAAGTCGCCGATCCGGACGATGACCTCCCAAAAATTCCGGTGCGCTGAGGTCCCATGCGCGTCAAGATCTGCGGGCTGACCCGGCCGGAAGGCGTTGATGCAGCGGCTGAGGCGGGGGCATCCTATCTCGGCTTCATGTTCTTTCCACCCTCGCCCCGATCTCTCTCGATCGAGGTCGGACAGGCGCTTATGAGCCGCGTGCCAAAGGGGATCGCCAAGGTGGCCGTGACCGTCGATCCTGATGACGCATTGGCTGATCAGGTCAGCCAGCTACCCGTCGATTTCCTGCAACTCCACGGCCATGAGACGCTGCAGCGGATTGATGACTTACGTAACCGCACAGGCCTCAAGATCATCAAGGCGATAGGCGTGAGTAGTGCTGAGGATCTTTCCCAGATCGCGACATATACGCCAGCCGTAGATCAGCTGCTGATTGATGCCAAACCGCCGAAAGATGCGACCCGACCCGGGGGCAATGCCATCTCCTTCGACTGGAACCTGCTTGCAGGACGGCTCTGGGACGTGCCGTGGCTTCTTGCCGGGGGTCTTACGCCAGATAATCTGGCAGAGGCCGTGCAAATCACAGGCGCATCGCAGTTGGATGTATCCTCTGCCGTCGAAACCGCTCCCGGCATCAAAGACCCCGCAAAGATCCACGCCTTCATGGAGGCCGCGCGCGCACCGGCGCCCATCCAATGAGGGTACGCGAGGCGAGCCTTGCCGATGTCCATCAGATCGCTGAATTGCTCGCCAATGATACGCTCGGCCAAACTCGGGAGAAACCGGGCGATCCGGTTTACCTGGCTGCTTTTGCCCGGATGGCTGATCAGCCCGGCAACGTCATCCTTGTGGTCGAAGAAGGTGCGACCGTGATCGGTTGCCTCCAATATACCCTGATCCACGGCCTCTCGCGGGCAGGTACTTCGCGGGCTCAGATCGAAGGCGTTCGGGTTCATTCCGACCATCGCAGCCGTGGCATCGGCGAGAAACTCGTCCAAGCCGCCATCGACCGGGCCCAGGCGGATGGTGCAAAACTCATCCAATTGACCACCGATCTGGACCGAGAGGAGGCCAAGCGCTTCTATGAGCGTCTTGGCTTCGCTGCGACACATTGGGGCCTGAAGCGCGTTCCCTGATCGACGCGGGCGCCAAACCCCGTTAAGACGCGCTAGACCACCAAGGAGAGATCCATGAACGACGCCACCCCCAACACGTTCCGCTCCGGCCCCGACGAGCGCGGCCGCTTTGGCCAATTCGGCGGGCGCTTCGTCTCAGAAACGCTGATGCCGCTGATCCTGGATCTCGAGGCTGAATATGAAAAAGCTAAAACGGATGAGAGCTTTTGGGCGGAGATGGAGGATCTTTGGAAACACTATGTGGGTCGGCCAAGCCCGCTCTACTTCGCAGAACGCCTTACCGAGCATCTGGGCGGCGCGAAGATCTATATGAAACGCGATGAGCTCAACCACACGGGTGCCCATAAGATCAACAATGTCCTCGGCCAGATCCTGCTCGCCCGGCGCATGGGCAAGAAGCGGATCATTGCCGAAACCGGTGCGGGCCAGCATGGGGTTGCAACCGCTACGGTCTGCGCCCGGTTTGGTCTGGAATGCATCGTCTTCATGGGCGCCACCGATGTGGAGCGTCAGAAGCCCAACGTCTTTCGCATGAAGCTGCTCGGCGCCGAGGTCGTACCCGTGACCTCTGGTCGGGCAACGCTGAAAGATGCCATGAACGAAGCGCTGCGCGATTGGGTGACGAATGTGGAGAGCACTTTCTACTGCATCGGCACCGTCGCAGGCCCCCACCCCTACCCCGCCATGGTTCGCGACTTCCAGTCGATCATTGGCAAAGAGACCAAAGCGCAAATGCAGGAACGCGAGGGCCGTTTGCCGGACAGCCTCGTTGCCTGCATTGGTGGCGGCTCGAACGCCATGGGCCTCTTCCATCCGTTCCTAGACGATCCCGAGGTGCGGATCATTGGGGTTGAAGCGGGGGGTCATGGCGTCGATGACCGAATGGAACATGCCGCCAGCCTCACCGGCGGTCGCCCGGGCGTCTTGCACGGCAACCGCACGTATCTCTTGCAAGATGAGGCGGGCCAGATCCTGGAAGGCCATTCGATCTCGGCCGGGCTCGACTATCCCGGTATCGGGCCAGAGCACAGTTGGCTCCATGACATGGGCCGGGTCGAGTATGTCTCGGTCACTGACAAGGAGGCGCTGGATGCCTTTCAGCTTTGCTGCCGGACCGAAGGCATCATACCCGCGCTCGAACCCTCCCATGCCCTCGCCCATGTGGCCAAACTCGCGCCTGAACTGCCAGAGGACCACCTCCTGGTGATGAATATGTGCGGGCGCGGCGACAAGGACATCTTCACCGTGGCCGATGCGCTTGGCGAGGAGATGTAAGCCAGCGGTTCGCGTTTCTCGCGGTCTGGTTGAGAGAGCCCAAAATCATGCAGGATTCCGCTGGACGTGGGCCGCACAAGCCCTCATAAGGCCTGCCACGGAAATGGGCGAACTCCACCGGCGCAAGGAAAATCAGCGTGGCAAAATTCTATATCGGGGACCTGGTGGTCCTGAAATCCGGCTCAATGCGGATGTGCGTCGAAGACACCGATGATGCGGCCGACACGATCTCGACCGTCTGGTGCAACGAAGGCGTCATCGGCCGCGATACCTTCAACACGGCTCTTTTGAACAAATGGGAGTTTCGTGAGGATAACCGGGGCGGCGGGCGGCACCATGGTGGCGATCGGGATGGCGGTAAAGGCGGCCATCGTGGCAATGACCGGGGCGGTGATCGCGGCTGGGACAAAGGCGGACGCGGCGGCGGCGGTGGTGGCGGCTGGGACAAAGGCGGCGATGAAGGCGGCTGGGGCCATGACAAACCACGCCGACAAGGCTGGGACGGCAAACCACGCGACAAGAAGCACTACCGCAACGACGACTGATCAGACCGCGTAAAATGACTTCACGGATCGAGACGACATTCGCCCGACTGGAGGCTGAGAACCGCGCCGCATTTGTCAGTTTCATCATGGCAGGCGATCCTGATCGCGAGACCGCGCAGGAGATCTTGAACGGTTTGCCCGAAGCCGGGGTCGATGTGATCGAACTTGGCATGCCTTTCACGGACCCAATGGCCGATGGACCCTCGATCCAATTGGCCGGTCAACGCGCGCTCGGTGCGGGCATGACCTTGGCAGCGACGCTCGAGATGGTTCGGAGCTTCCGCACTAGCGATCAAGCAACACCGATCATCCTGATGGGCTACTACAACCCGATCTTCTCGATGGGCGTTACCGCGTTCCTAGAGGCCGCGAAATCGGCGGGAGTTGACGGGCTGATCGTTGTCGATCTTCCCCCTGAGGAAGATGCCGAGCTTTGTCTGCCTGCAAATGAAATGGGCTTGAGCTTCATCCGCCTCGCGACACCTACGACGGATCAGCGCCGCCTCCCGGCTGTGCTCGCCAACACTTCAGGCTTTGTTTACTACGTCTCGATCACTGGGATCACGGGTGCGGCGAGCGCGCAAGCGGCCCAGGTTGCCCCGGAGGTCGCGCGGATTAAGGCCGAGGCCGGGCTGCCGATCTGCGTAGGCTTCGGTGTGAAAACCCCTGAGACGGCCGCCGAGATCGCCCGTGTTGCCGATGGTGTCGTGGTCGGTTCAGCCATCGTCGATCGCATCGGTGCAGGCGACGCGCCATCGGACGTGCTGGCATTTGTGCGCACGCTGGCGGACGGAACCCACGGGGCGCGGTAGCTCCGCCATTGCACCTGCGGTGCGGCGCACTAGGATTATCGGCGGCAGACAAGGGGATCTCATGGCACATCTCGACCTCGGCGAGGGCAACGCACTCTACTATCTCCACCATGCACCAGACAGGCCCACAGCACCCACATTTGTGTTTGTCAACGCGCTGACCGGCAGCACCGATCACTGGGAGGCGGTGATCGCCCCTGCCCTGCGTGCCCAAGGCTTTGGAACATTGAGCTACAATTTCCGTGGTCAAGCGGAGAGCCCGTTCGCAGAGGAACTCGAACTCACCGATACTGTGATCATTGCTGACCTCCAGCAGCTGATCTCCAAGCTCAGCCCGCAAGCGCCGATCCTTGTCGGTCTTTCGGTCGGCGGCCTCTACGCGGCCCGCGCGATCCTAGGCGGGACCGAGGCGGTCGGGCTGGTTTTTCTCAACACCTTGCGAGAAATTGGGCCGAGGATCGCGTGGGTGAACGATGCGCTGCCCACGGTCACTTCGCATGGCGGCGTTGGTCTGTTGATGGATGCGATGTTCCCAATGCTGGTCGGCCCCGCTTTTCTCGAGAAAATGCGCGGCAACTTCCTCACCGGCAACTACGCCCCGATGGACCCCGCCAGCGGTCATGCCAACCTGATGCGCAACTCGCCCCAGACCGATTGGGCACCAGATTGGAGCACGCTCAGCTTGCCCGTTCTGAACATCCAAGGCCTGGCAGACAGGGTCTTTTATGACGCCGAGATTGTCGCTCGCCTGCTGGCAACCATCCCAGACACCCGGCTGGAAGAGTGGTCCGAGCACGGCCATCTGTTGCCGCTGGAAGCTCCGGAAAAGCTGACCGACAGCCTCGCCCAGTTCGCCACCGAACTCGAAACCCGCTGAGAGGATCTCATGGAGCTTCACCCGAAATCCAAGACCGTCACTGCCAATCCTGAGTACTTCACAGGCCATGTCACGCAGGAGGTGATCCTCCGTGCGCCCGATCCCGCGACCTATCTGGCGCTGCGCGTGACTTTCCAGCCCGGCGGGCGGACCAACTGGCATACTCACCCGATGGGCCAGACGCTCTATGTCCTCTCAGGCTATGGCCGCTATCAAACCCATGGCGAGACACCCGTGGATCTTCGCCCCGGTGACACGGTCTGGATCCCACCGGGCGAGAAGCATTGGCACGGAGCCCATCCCGAACATGCCATGTGCCACATCGCCATCCAACAAAAGGACGAGACTGGCGAGCATATTGCCTGGCTGGAACCCGTATCCGATGCCGATTACACGAAGGCCCCTTAGCAAGGCGACCGATATCTCATGTCCATTTTCTTGAGGACCCTAGATTCAGTCAGATGGTTCAGGACGCGACTTCAGAAAGAGCCAACCGCTTTCAATGACTGCCCAGAACGCTTGGCGAGAAGACCCTGTCGAGGCCTGGCGAGAGGCTTCTCAACGCATCCAGTCCGCCGATCCGCGGCTCGAAATTGACTTGCGCGCTCTGCAACAGTTGCCGCTGGCAATCAGGGAGTCTTCGGCGTGGGATCTAAGTTTGGACTGCACTTCTCTCGATGACCTCTCCTCGCTTCGGCATGTGCCAAACCTTAGGTCGCTGTCGCTGAGCAACCTGAACATGGACGCCGCCGCTCCGTTGTCGAAGCTGAGCTTGGAAGACCTCACCCTGGACTTTCAAAATGGTGCCTCTGTCGATCTTTCATTTCTTAGCCGAGTAAAGACAGACTATTTGAACCTTTTTGCCACCGACACAGGCCTATAGTCACTTGAACACGTCGGCGATTCCGAGCGACTCCAAGGTCTGTTGGTATGGGCCAACCAAACAATGGTTCAGAGCCTTGAACCGCTTAGAAATCAAACATCGCTCAGGGAACTCAACGTCGGCGATACGAATGTAAGTTCTCTTTCTCCCATCGCCGGAAGCCAAAAGCTTACGGAGGTTTGGATCTCGAACACCAAGATCCGGTCCATCGAAGCGCTTCAGAATGCTGAAAAACTTTAGTGTTTGCGTTTGAATGGCTGCCCTGGTCTGGACATGGAACCCATCGCGAAACTCACAGCGTTGAAGCACTTAGAGGCCAACAACTGCGGCGTTTCAGATCTAAGCCCCATCGAACGACTTCAAAAGCTGCATAACCTTCAACTGCGCGACAACAACATCGCATAGATCAAAGTACTTCGCGGCCTCGAACAACTGACCTGGTTGGATTTGGGAAACAACCCTCTTGCGGACACTAGCCCGCTTGAGAGGTTGCATGCGCTGAGGGCATTGCTACTCGATGGGACACTCGTGGAGGACCTTAGGGCGTTGCGCGGCATGCCGTGGAGCGAAGGTTCCACCCCTGACGATCCTATCATCCTGCATATTGAGAACACCCCCGTTGCTGAACGTGTCTACCCGGAGATTGCTGAGGTCGATTTCCTCGACCGCGCCAGTTGGGTCTGGCGCAAACTGAACGCCCACTAGGCCCAGAACCATGCGCAGCATCGATTGCGCTTTTGTTTAGACGTAGTTATCTAGCGAGCACTGTGCAGGTTCGGAGAGCGCATGAACTGGATCACCGACTACGTTCCCCCAAAGATCAAGAACTTCTTTCAGCGGCGCGACACGCCCGAGAATCTCTGGACCAAATGCGACAGCTGCGGGCAGATGATTTTCCACCGCGAGTTGGCCGAGAACCTGATGGTCTGCCCCGGATGCGGCCACCATATGGTGATCCGCCCGCGCGATCGGTTCAAATCGCTCTTCGATGGTGGGATCTTCACCGAGATCGAAGTCCCCGAACCGCTCGCCGATCCGCTCAGCTTCCGAGACTCCAAGCGCTACACCGACCGCATGCGCGATGCGCGGCGTTCGACCGGGGAGGAAGAGGCGATGTTGGTCGCGCAAGGTGACCTGCACGGCGTGCGCACGGTGGGTGCTGCTCAGGATTTCTCGTTCATGGGTGGATCGATGGGCATGGCGGTTGGCAATGCGCTACTGACCGCGGCCGAACACGCGACCAATGTCGGCG
>JBCDAS010000226.1:0-7168 GCA_039185235.1 Pseudomonadota bacterium | reverse complement strand
TGTCAGACTGAGATCTTCGCGGAGAAACTGCACCAACAGCGTGCGCCCCTCCACCTCGCCCGAGACGGCCTTGCCGTTCACGGTCATGGAAACACTGGTCATTGTCTAGGTCCTCCCTGGCTTCTCACCCGGCCTTGGGCCGGAGCATTCGCGCGGTTGGGTCTCAGCCTATCATTCGGCCGAGCCAGCCTTTCTTCTCCTCATCCCCGCCCTCTTCGGTTGGGGTCTCTTCCGTCACGTCCTCGGGAACCGGCCCGCCGACCGTCTCCTGAAATTTGTCAAAGAACTGATCCGCCATCTTCTTGGCAAACCCGTCGATCAGGCGCCCACCCAGTTGCGCGATCTTGCCACCGACCTTGGCTTGCGCCTCATAGGTCAGCAAGGTCCCACCCTCGTTGTCCGCAAGCGTCACATCTGCACCGCCCTTGGCGAACCCAGCGGCACCGCCTTTGCCCTCGCCTGCGATCGTATAGCTCTCTCCCGCCACCACATTCGAGAGCGTCACCGTCCCCTTAAAGGTCGCCGAAACCGGACCCACTTTCTGCTTCACAACAGCCGTGAAGCCCTCACCCGCGCGGGTCATCTCCTGGCAACCGGGGATGCAAGCCTTCAAGATCTCGGGATCGTTCAGCGCGTCCCAGACAGCCGCACGTGGGGCCGCGATCTGTCGTTCGCCTGACATCTCCATGCTGATCCTCCCTGGTGCTTTTTCTTTTCAACGTAGGGCGAAGCCTGACCGATTGTCCACACCCCTGCCATCCACATAGTGGTAAAGCCCCCCGCATCCACCCGGGAGGATTGCGGACAAGCGCGCGGCGCGCTAGACCAAAATCGGTTCATCCTGTCTCGGGTTGAAAGAGAACTTTGATCCAGATTCAAATGCTTGAGCAAAATCTTCGGATCTGGCTGCTCCAGTCAGATCCGTTTTCGCTCTTGCAAGGGTATACACAGATTGGAGGGGAGACGCATGGCGATCACGGTTTGGGGGCGGGCGACCTCGTCCAATGTGCAAGTGGTGATGTGGGCGATCGGCGAGCTGGGGCTCGAATACACCCGCCACGATATCGGCCACAGCTATGGTGGCACCGACACGCCCGACTATCTGGCGATGAACCCGAATGGCAAAGTCCCGACGATCCAGGACGGTGATCTGATCCTCTATGAGAGCCAGGCGATCCTGCGCTATCTCGCCGCCAAATACGGAGATGCCCATTTCTGGCCAGAGGATCCCGCGCGGCGCGCCGAGCTCGATCTCTGGTGCGAGTGGATCCGCACGACCTTCCAGCCGGAGTTCAACTACAAGATCTTCTGGCAAAAGGTTCGCATCGGAGCCGCCGACCGAGACGAGGCTCAGATCGCCCGCGACGCTGAGACGCTGAAACCCCTTGTCGCCCAACTCGAGGCGCGGCTCGGCGCAGGCCCCTATCTGAACGGCGCGCATCTCTGCTGGGCCGATATCGTCGTGGGCCACCTGCTCTATCGCTATGCGACAATCGATTTCGACAAGGCCGCGACCCCGAATCTCGATGCCTATTACCAACGCCTAACCGAACGCCCAGCCTATGCCGAGCATGCGATGGTCAGCTACGAGCCTCTCCGCGTGCTCTGAGGTTGCTATGCGTAGCGCAGACGCTGATTGAGGCCCATTCCTATTGCTTTCTCAAGCATATAGGCCGCCAGCGCGATGTCCGAGGTCGCGAGGCCCCGGTGCCAAAACAGGATGGTCTCATCAGCGCTTGCACGGCCTGGTTTCAGGCCCGCCGCGACCTCGCCGATCTCGGCAGAGAAGCTCTCGCGGGTGATCTTGCCCGTATTGATCTGTGGCCTGAGCGCGCCCAGCGTGCCAGCATTCATCTGACCCAGATCATCCATGAAAAACGTGTCGAACTTGTCGGTGAAGTCCAAGGGCAGGGTCGACATCGTGCCATAGGGCACAACCAGCGCGCCCTTGCGCACCCAGTCGGGATTGAACAAAGGCGTCGGCTCGGTCAGGCGCGAGGCCTCCACCAGAATATCCGCGCCATCGAGACAGCTCTCCCAATCCTCGGCCGCGATCACTTCCTTGCCGAGATCTTCAGACAACCGCGCCGCCGTTGCCCCCCGGCTCTCGGGCCTGCGCGAATGGATGCGGATCTCCTCGAAGTCGAACAGATGATCCAACAGGCGCACGTTCCAATAGCTCGACCCCCGCGCTCCGATATGGCCGAGCCGCTTCGGGTTCGGCGGCGCCAGGCGTTTCGCCCCCAACGCGGTCACAGCGCCCGTGCGCATATCGGTGATCCCGGCTGCATCGACCACCGCCCGGGGTGTCCCAGTCGTTGGACAGAACAGGTTGATCAACCCCATCTCGGAGGGCAGGCCCTGTTTGTAGTTCTCGTAGAAATCGCCAACCACCTTGATGCCCGCGACGCCCAAGGGCGCGACATATCCCCGAAGCACGTTGAAATGACCGGTGCCATTGGGGTCAGGTTTCAGATGCATCCGGGGCTCGATCACCGTCTCGCCCCGTCCAGCCGCGATCAGGCCTTGATCGACCGCCGCCAAGATCTCGGCATCCGTGAGCGCAAGCGCGTCAACTTCCAGACCGCCCAAATAGTCGATTTCAATCATTGATCCCTCCCTCGACATCCTTTGGTGACATCGGAGAGGGGGATCGGCAAGCCCGCGGCTTAGGCCTGTGCCACCTGGCGGCGACCAAGCCAGCCCAGCAAGACAATCCCAGCCAATCCAAGCGGAAGCGCAGGCGGAACCGGCACCGAGGTCAGGATCAGATCATTGCCAGAGGAGACAAGAGTGGAAGAGGCGATGCCAACGCTCGGCGCATCCAAGAAGCCGAACACCGAGCCCTCCCGATACCCAACTGTATAGGGTATGCCAGCGGTCAACCCGCTGAAGAAAATCGTGTCTGCCTCGCCAAAACTCACGGTCAGCGTGCTCGGCGTCGCGGTGATCGTGGTGCCAATCACTGTCAAACCATCCGAGGACGGATCATCCACATCCAGTGTCAGCGTAAAATTGTCCCCTTGGCGGACAGCGGTCGCAGACGCGCTGGTGAAGTCGCTGACCTGGAGCACGCCCGTCGTGCCATTCGTGGTCACCGTCCCAGAGACGTCCCAAATGCCGTTCAACAAGGATCCAAAAACATCGTCGGTCGAGATCGTCAGAGTAAACGGCTGCAAGTCATAGGTGATCGCCAAAGCCTTGTTCGGCAAGGACATCAGCGCCGCAACCATTGCAACGAGGATAAAGCGTGTCATTTCAACTCCTTGGTCCAAGGCCGCTTGGATCTGGGCCGTGGTCAACTTGGCATTTTGCCTAGCACAGTTTTGACCCTGGCGAGAGAGAGATTCTCGCCGTTTCGCCAAAATGTTAACACATGTCTCAGGCTTCTAGGGCTTAGTCAGCGAGCGTGCGAACGACCTGCAAGATCATGATATCAAGAGTGGACCCGAGAAAATCGAAGGCTATGGTGCATCGCGACAGGCACCGGTTGAACACAAAAGGTGGACGCAAGGCGTGTTAGGATTGTTTCGGCGTAAGAAGAAAGTTTTTGACGCCCCGCTTGCCCCGGATCGGCGGATCTATGCCATTGGCGATGTGCATGGCCGCTTGGACCTTTTGCGCGACCTGATGGAGGAGATCCTGCGTGACGCCCAGCCCTATGAGGGTGTCGCGGATGTCGTTTTTCTGGGCGACCACATCGACCGAGGTGAGGACAGCCGCGCCGTGCTGGATTTTCTGCTCGAGATCCGACAATGGCCCGAGATCAACCCGGTCTTTCTGATGGGCAATCACGAGCGGATGCTGCTGGACTTCCTCTCTGTCCCGGAACAGGGAGAGCGTTGGCTGCGCTATGGCGGTCTGCAGACCCTCATGAGCTACGGCATCTCGACCCAAGGTCCGGTGACCGACCCCGAAACCTTGGAAGTTGTTCAGGGTGACTTGCTCCAGGCCATGGGCCCACATCGCGGCTTTATCGACCATATGCTGCTCTGGCATCGCCGCGGCAATATCCTCTTCACCCATGCTGGGGCAAACCCGGCCAAGGGCCCGCGAGAGCAAAACGACCATGCGCTTCTCTGGGGGCACCCCCGGTTCTTCGACACCCCGCGCGAGGACGGTCTTTGGGTGGTCCACGGACACACCGTGGTCGAGGAGCCCGAGATCGAGCAGGGCAGGATCGCAGTCGATACCGGCGCCTATTTCTCGAACCGGTTGACCGCGGTCAGGATCGATGGCGGGGCCGCTGTTTTCCTCACGGCCTAGCTCGGGTTGAGCGGGCGATGAACCAAGACCTCGCGCTCGACCGCCCGGTTTTGGTGGCCAGTCACGAGCGGTCAGGCACACATTTTCTCATGAACACCCTTGCGATGTCGTTCGGCTTCGCGCGCGAGGAACATGTGCCGCTTGATACCGCCACCGTGAACATGAATTACCATCATCCACCCTCGCTCGCGGCCTTCTTTCGCCTAAACCGTGATTATGAGCGGCTTTGGCTGCGCAAATCGCACCACCAGTTCGGCTTCTTCGACCCTTGCATCAAGGAGATCCTAGAGGATGTCCATATCCTCTACATCCATCGAGACCCGCGCGATGTCGCCCATAGCTATCGGCACTTCCTGAACGCGTTGGATTGGCCGGAAGGCCCAAAGGCCGAGCAGGCCAGCGCGTTCATCCGCGCCGCACCCGAGGGGCGCATGCTGCGCTATCAGCTTCACCAGTTGCCGGATATCCTCGACCGCTGGCGCGAGCATGTGACGGGCTGGTGCGAGGCGGCGGCGCGTTTCGAAGGGATCAAGGTCCTGCGCTACGAAGATCTCGATCAAGACTACGACGCCACGGTCGAAGCTCTGGGCGCTCAAATGGAATGGCCGCGGATCGGCGCTGAGCGTCCAGAGATTGACCAGAACACCATACAAAAGAGCGCCCGCAACGACGCCTCCAATCATTATAGCGCCGAGGATCTGGCCTATTTCCGCACCCGGATCGGCGAGACAATGCGGCGGCTTGGATACGAGATCTAAGCCGCTGCGGACTCAAACTTTCTTGGTTCCAAGATCGGTCTTAAGCGGCGGCGTTTCGCCAGCGCCTGAGAGGGTTTTGACATTGAGCTTCGTCGATATCATGTCGGTTTCAGCAAACCCACCCGTCGGCACTTTCAGCTTTGTCTTCTGAACCCTGCGAAAGCTCATGCTCAGCCCCCCTTGGGCGTCCTCAAGGGACTCATCCGTCAACTCGGTCGGCGCGGCCTGGTCCTTCTCATCTTTCGGTTCGTTGGCCATATCTTTCTCCTCACGAAACGACTCCGGTGGGACGCAAGTATACGCGCGTTCTTTGCTTTGGCTGTGACAGCTCTTACAGGTCACTCGCGCGAATCACGCTGTCATCTTGACCGATATGGCGGAAGGGTGGCAAGCTGAGCTCTTGGCGAAATGGTTGGCAATCGCCAAAGGCGAACCAGTCGTCGTGGGTTAGGGCATCGCGATGAATCACGGGCCAGACTTCATTGCGCAAGAACTGCTGGTCGACATGCGTGTCGCCGTGATCCGCTGGATAGGCTTTCAGGAACTCCAGAATCCGATTGCGCATTGACTTGAGAGCCCCTGCCCGCGCGCCCCACATCCCCGCCAAGATCAGCTCCGCATGAACCGGGTGATCGCGCATGATATGCGCGGTTTTACCCGAGTTCAGCCAATCCTCGACCGCGGCGCGTTCTTTGATGTTGATCACCGCATCACAGTCGCGCACCGCGTAGAGACTGACCGAGGGATCATCCTCGACTAAGAACCGCCATAGCCTGCCAAAACCTGCCAGCGGGTCGTCCTCGGCGATCACGATGATCTCAGCTCCTTCAGCGCTGAGGCGATTGATGGCCACACCCGGCACCGTCGCATCCACATAGAACCGGGCCCGCCACCCGGGGTAGAGATGGCGTGCGACGACTGCATTGCGCAGCGCGCCCTCGAGATACCGGGGGGCGTCGCCGAAAAGCGAGAATGAGAGGATTTTGGCCCCCTCCCGGCGGATCGGTGTTGCAGGCTCGGCGGTGACGCTCCGCGCGGTCGCGGCCTTCTGCTCCAGCGCTGCCCGGCCGAACTGGCGCGACAGCTCATCGCGCCCTTCGCGCCAATGGATCATGGTGAGGAACAAGGCGAGCTCGATCGGATCGAACCAGGCGTTTTCAGTTTCGGCAAACGCCAGCGCTTCGTCGAACCGCGCCACCCGGTAATAGAGGCGCATGACATTCGCCGCGGCCTCCGGCTCTCGATCCAAAGCAAATCCGGCATGAGCATGCGCGAAGGCCTGCTCAATCTCACCCGTCTCGGCGAAATGTGCACTGAGGAGTTTCCGCGCGCCTGCCGACGTCTCGGCCCGGGCCAACAGCTCGGCCAATTCGCTGTCTGAGAAAATCAGCGGCTGGCGACGGGCCAATGCCGCCAGATCAAGCGCGCCGTCATCTCCCATCCGACCTCACCTCGACTGTGGTGCCAAAACCTCTCTCATCGCGGTCGCGAGCTCGGCCTTGGAGAACGGCTTGCGCAAGACCGTGATCCCGGGTCCGACCCCGGCGATCTCCAGCATCTCTTGCGCATATCCGGACATAAAGAGGAATTTCAAATCGACCCCGCTTTGGCCGAGCTGCTGGGCAAAATCGGGGCCGCTCTTGCCGCCCGGCAACACCACATCCGAGAGGACCAAAGCAAACTCAGCGCCGCGTTCAATCGTCTCCTGAGCTGTCTGCGCATCGCGAACACAAACTGGGCTGAAATTCAGATCGAGCAGAAGCTTTGAGAGCAGTTCCCGCAGGCCCGGATTGTCTTCGATGACCAGAATATCCTCACCTTGGCCGGGATAAACAGCCGCTGACCCCTCCTCGCCGATCGGCTCTGCCGGACCAGGCGCGCGCGGCAGAAGCAATTCAACAATCGTGCCCTGGCCGGGTGCCCCCAGAATCCGCGCATGCCCGCCGGACTGCTTGGCGAAGCCATAGACCATCGAAAGACCGAGGCCGCTGCCCTCGCCAAATTCCTTGGTGGTGTAGAAGGGATCAAAAGCCCGGGCTTTCTGATCCTCGCTCATGCCAGAGCCCGTATCTTTGATCGCCAGGGCGACATACTCGCCACCGGGCACATGGCGGGGCTGGGTATCGCCCTCAATCGGCGCATCC
>JBCDAS010000225.1:0-7171 GCA_039185235.1 Pseudomonadota bacterium | reverse complement strand
GTGCTTGCGCACGCGCCTCAGGGCCGAAACGTGGGGCGGCGCGCTGGCGGACCACAATCCGCATTCTGTGCGGATTAAAGCCGGCTTTGCCGGCTTTTTGCCCCGTCAGGGGCTTTGGTCCGCTGCGAGATGGGTTGAGCTAGACCAAATTGCCTGGATCCCGACGGCTTCTCTCAGAACCGGTTCTGCTCTAGCCGGTGATGAAGGGCGTTGGATCCAGGCTGTCCGCGCCGCGGCGCACTTCGAAATGCATCCGAGCCTCGCTGCCAGAAGGTGGTGTGGCCACCACGCCAATCTGTTCGCCACGGCTGACCAGTGCCCCTTTGGTCAGTGAGACATTGGTCACTCGGCCATAAACGGTTAAGAGCCCGTCCGCGTGGCGCAGAAGCACGATTGTGCCAAGCCCTCCGAGACTTTCACTGACCAGTGCGACTTCCGCGTCATCAGCCGCCACCACTGGTGTTCCAGGGGCGGCGGCGAAGTCGACACCGTCATTGCGGGTGCCTCCCGCGCCCTGTTTGTAACCGATCGCGATTGGACCTTGGACCGGGCGCTCGAAGCGGGCGCCGGTTTGCGCAGGTGTCGCGGCAGGTACTGGAGCGGGCGTGGGTTCGGGCGTCGCGAGTTCTGGGTTTGGCGTCGCGGGTTGCTCTGCTGGGCGCGTTTGAGGTTGCGGCACCTCAGGGCTCGGTTCAGGCGCCTCAGTTACAACCCGCGCAATCACGGTGCCGTCCTCGTTCGATGCCGCCTGTTGAGCCCCCCCAGTCTGATACTGTCGCAGATCCGGCGATTGCAAAGGATCTGGCGAAAGTGGTTCTTCAGGCAAAGGTTCGGTTGCACTGGGTGGTGCGGCAAGCTCGCCATTCTCATCGATCCCAGTCGCCCGCTGAATGGCTTGGGCAGCGAGATCCGGGCTCCATGTTCCACCTGCCGTCGGATCAGTCCCGGTTGCGCTCGGCGCGCCGCCGGCAAGTGGTGTCGCCTCAATCTGCGTTCCCGGGCTCGACGGTGCACCGAGATCGCCCGCGCTGGCCACTTGAGTTCCATAGCCGCCGGGCCGGGGCGGCAACACCAATTCATCGCCCCCACGCAACGCGCTGCCCGGGCCGAGGCCATTATAGGCACCCAGCTCTGCGGCTGAGAGACCGATCCGGGCAGCCAGGCTCGAGACCGTGTCGCCGGTCTGCGCGATTACGGCTTGATACTCGCCATAATCGCGGATCCCATCACCCAGATCCTGCACCTGGGGAGCCGTGGTCGTGCTTGGCGCGGGCGCCTGGGATGTGCTCGAGCTTCGGATCTCGATCGGGGCATTTTCCGAGCGTTTTGGGGTACAGGCCGCGGCCAAAGCCGTCGCGGCAATTAGCATGGCGACCCGCGCCATTGGTGTTCTCTGTCTCATGGTCCTGCCTCTGCCCAATTGGGCGGCGCCCCCAAATGCCGCGCCTCGGTTTCTTCTCGTGCCTGGTCCGGATCTTACCCGCCCGGATCTTCGGCCATCCCCTCGATGAGCGGGACGAACAACACATCGCCCAGCTCGTTATAGTTATAGCCCGTCTCGGTCTTCTCAATTTTGATGAGCTGTTGCACATCGTCCGAGTGCCCGACCGGCAACACCATTATGCCACCCACGCGCAGCTGTTCCAAGAGGGGGGCAGGCGCATCATCGGCGGCGGCCGCCAGCAAGATCCGGTCAAAGGGTGCTTGCTCGGGCCAGCCCCGGGTGCCGTCGGCGGCTCGGATCGTGACATTGGAGAGATCCAGCTCCTCCATCCGCGCCCGCGCCTCCAACGCCAGGGGCCGGTGGCGCTCGATCGCATAGACCCGGCGGGCAAGGCGCGCCAGGATCGCCGATTGATAGCCCGAGCCTGCACCGATCTCCAAGACCTTGCAGCGCGCGTGAACCTCCAAAGCCTCGGTCATCAGCCCCACAACCGAAGGCTGCGAGATTGTCTGACCACAGGCAATCGGCAGGGGCCGGTTCTCGTAAGCGCGTTCTTTGAAAGTGCGGTCGACAAACAGATCCCTCGGCGTCGCCTCCATCGCGTCCAGCACTGCACGATCCGTGACCCCCGTGCTCCGCAACGCGAAGATCAGCTGCATTAGGCCCTGTTGGCGATCGGCCGCATCCATCGTGGACCCCCCTTCCACGTGCACCCTACCCAAGCGCGCCCGGCCTGTCAGCCCAGTGCCGCGCGGGCGCCGTCGATCAGATCTGTCGCCGTCAATTGCGGACGTAGCGGCGTGACGGCGATCCAACCGTCCAGGCACATCCGCGCATCCGAGCCTTCGGGTGCTGAGAGGTTGCGGGTCGCATGGCGCAGGAACTGGAAACTCCGGCCGTTGGGTGCGAGATAATCGACCACGTCAAAGGTCGCCTCGCCGCGCAAACCCTGCGGACAGACAGTGAGCCCCTTCACTGCATCGCCTGGGACTGCCGGGAAGTTGACACTATAGAAGGATTTCTCGGCAAACGGCATCTCCAGCACTTTACGCACCGCTGACACCCCGTGTGCGCGCGCGGCGGCGAACAGATCGCCGGGGCTGTCTTTTGAGTAAAACTGGCTGAGCGCGATCGATTTGATGCCGGCAAGACCACCCTCCATGGCCGCGCCCACAGTACCGGAATAGACCACATCCTCGGCCACGTTATGGCCGCGGTTGACGCCCGAGATCAGGAGATCCGGTGGCGTGTCCTTGAGCACTTTGTGCAGGCCTACCAGCGCGCAATCGGCTGGGAACCCCTCGACGGCAAACCGCCGCTTGCCGACCTCGGTGAACCGAAGACCGCTGACATAGGTAATCGCATGGCTTGCTCCGGAACGCTCACTCTCTGGCGCCACGACCCAGACCTCGCCATCGGGGCCCGCGAGTTCTGCTGCAATCTCCTCGGCGACGCTCAGCCCCGGCGCGGTGATGCCGTCATCATTGGTAACCAGAATTCTCATGAGTCTCCTACCGGGCGAACCGCTCCAAATTTCTGGCGGATTTGATCATGCGCCGTTTTGAGATCGACGTCGGAGGAGGGGGTCCGTGCAAGCGTTGCATCGTAAAAGATCTGCTGGCTCGCCGCATCGCCCAGATTACAGCCCACGGGCCGTCCCTCGCGGATCTCACAGCGGGCGAAGAGCGGCCCGCCAGTGGCCAGCTTCTTGCTTGGATCTGTTGCAATCACATAAGCCACATCGGTCGCGATGTCGTTCTGACGCTCTTGGCCGAAACAGATCAACAAACCATCTTGTTCCGCCTGACAGGCATTGCTGGGGCGCTCGTTCAGCAATTGCGTGATGACGCGCTGATAGCTGACGATCAAATCGGGCAAGAGCGGAAACAAGGTGACACTCCCCTCCAGCAGATCGGTCTCGAACCCTGACTTTGTGACAACACCCGCGACATCCAGAGGATTGTCCGCGCATCCAGTGCCCTTTGGAAGCTGTTCGCCCAGAGACTTGGACGGGTCGATCCCCTGGGTGAGCCGGCTCTGGGTCAGGATCACCCGGCGCACGATGGCCTGCTCCAAAACCAAAACGGCCCCTCCGATACGGTAATGCACGGCACCGGTCTGAGGTTGCCCGCAGGGCGCGAGATCCAGCCAGTTGATATTGCTTTTAGCCTGGGCGGCAGGCACTTGGCTGGTTGATGAGGCCTGCGGCGCGGGCGTCTCTTCATCGCCACAAGCAGCGAGGGCCAGCAGCGCCGCGGCGGCCAGGCCACGCGCGGGTAGAGCCAAAAACTTGAGGGGCAAGCGATCGTTCAGCATGAGCTGTCCTCGTTCCGAAATTCCGCCCCGCTTTTAGGCGCTCGGGCGGCGCGCGTCCAGCACTGCGGGGACGATCTGCGGGGTTCTATAGCCAGCCCGAGCGCAATTCCTTGCTTTGTCGGAATTTCGTCCCAGAGTGGTCGTTTTCTTGCGCCCGTCAAAGCAAAGCCCCGCAACATAGGCGCAACGCTGCAGGGAGGTCTGACCATGAAGAGCCACGCCAAAGCCGTTGTCATCGGAGGCGGCGTTGTCGGCTGCTCCGTTCTCTACCATCTGGCCAAAGCAGGCTGGACGGATGTGATGCTGTTGGAGCGCTCGGAGCTGACCTCGGGCTCGACCTGGCACGCGGCGGGCGGCTGCCACACGATCAATGGCGACCCGAATGTGGCGAAGCTCCAGAAATATACGATCAGCCTCTACAAGGAGATCGAGGAGCTCTCGGAGCAGTCCACGGGCTTTCACATGACCGGCGGCGTGATGCTGGCAAGCACCCCTGAGCGGTTCGACTGGCTGAAATCCATGTCCGCCAAGGGCAAGTATCAGGACATCCAGTCCGAGGTGATTACGCCAGAGGAAGCGCAGGAGCTGATGCCGCTTCTCGACCCCGCGCAATTTGTGGGCGCGCTCAAGACCTTCGTGGATGGCCATCTCGACCCCTCTGGCGTCACCTGGGCCTATGCGAAGTCGGCCAAGAAACTGGGGGCCGAGTACCACCAGCACACCAAGGTCGAGGATATTCTCCTGAAGGAGAACGGCGAATGGCTGGTCAAGACCAACAAGGGCGATGTCACCTGTGAGCATGTGGTCAACGCGGGTGGCCTCTGGGCCCGCGAAGTGGGGCGGATGGTCGGCCTCGAACTCCCGGTGCTGGCCATGGAGCACATGTACCTCCTGACCGAGGACATGCCCGAGGTTGCCGAGATCAACGAGAAGACCGGCAAGGAAGTGGTCCATGCGGTGGATTTCGACGGTGAGCTCTATCTGCGCCAGGAACGCGGCGGGATGCTCATGGGGACTTACGAGAAAGCCTGCGTTCCCTGGTCCGAGCGGGAGACGCCCTGGAATTTCGGCCACGAGCTGCTGCAACCGGATATCGACCGGATCGCGCCTTCGTTGGAAGTGGGTTTCGAGCATTTCCCGGCCTTCGCCAATGCGGGCATCAAGCAGATCATCAACGGGCCGTTCACCTTCGCCCCCGATGGCAACCCGCTGGTCGGCCCGATCATCGGCTTGCCGGGCTTCTGGTCGGCTTGCGGCGTCATGGCGGGCTTCTCCCAAGGGGGCGGGGTTGGTCTCGCGCTTGCCAACTGGATGACCGAGGGCGATCCGGGCTTTGACGTCTGGGCCATGGATGTGGCGCGCTATGGCGACTGGGCCTCGATGAGCTACACCAACCCCAAGGTGCAGGAGAATTACTCGCGGCGCTTCTCGATCAAATTCCCCAACGAGGAATTGCCGGCGGCCCGGCCCTACAAGACCACACCGATCTACGACAAGCTGACCGAGATGGGCGCACAATGGGGCGACAGCTGGGGTCTGGAAGCCCCGCTCTGGTTCTCGCCCGATGGCACGCGAGATGTGTTCTCCTGGCGCCGGTCGACCGATTTCGACCATGTGAAGGCCGAGGTTGCTGCTGTGCGGGGCGGCGTCGGCATGATGGAGATCTCGGGCTTCTCGAAATTCATGGTCTCCGGGCCCGGCGCGCGGGATTGGCTGGATCGGATCCTCGCCTGCAAGATCCCGAACCTGGGCCGCATGACGCTCGCCCCGATGCTGAAAGAAGACGGCAAACTGATCGGCGATCTGTCGCTGGCGACGCTGGCCGCCAAACCGGGGCAGGGGGAGCGGTTCTTCCTCGCGGGCTCCGGCATGGCGGAGGTCTACTACAACCGCTGGTTCCAAGAGCATCTGCCGGAGGATGGCTCGGTCACCGTGGACGTGCTAGGTCTCGGCTTGTGCGGTCTTTCGATCGCAGGGCCAAAGGCGCGCGCCGTGCTGGATGCGGTGACGGGCATCGAGGTCGACAACGCCAACTTCAAGTTCATGGGTTTCAAGGAGATGGATGTCTCCATGGCGCCCTGCCTGGTCGGCCGGGTCAGCTTCACCGGGGATCTCGGCTATGAGATCTGGATGAAGCCTGAGTACCAGCGCCATGTCTTTGACGCGCTCTGGAAAGCGGGTGAGGCGCATGGGATCAAGATGTTCGGCCTGCGCGCGCTCAACGCCATGCGGCTCGAGAAGAACTTTGGCGGCTGGGCGCGGGAGTACCGGCCGCTTTATGGGCCCCTGGAGGCTGGTCTCGACCGGTTCGTCGCCTATGGCAAGGACGCGGATTTCATCGGCAAGCAGGCCGCGATCCGTGAGCGCGACGCGGGCGGCACCTGGCGGCTGAAGGTTTTCACGGTGGCGGCGAAAGACGCTGATGTGATTGGCGATGAGCCGATTTCCTTCAATGGCGAGGTCGTGGGCTGGGTCACCTCGGGCGGGTTCGCCCATGGCTCCGGCGTCTCGATGGCCTCGGGCTATGTGCCGAAAGAGCATTCTCAGAAGGACGGGCCGTGGGAGATTGAGTTGCTTGGCGAGATGCTCCCTGCCAAGATCCAGCACGCCCCTATCTGGGATGCGAACGCGGAGCGGATGCGGGGCTGAGCCAAGCGGAATGCCCTGACGGGCATGCGCGATATCTGGCGCTGCTGGCGCAGCGCGCTCCCCACCCCGGCCCTCCCCAATAGGGGGAGGGGGCGCGGGGTGGCTGAGGTTTGGGAGAGAGATCATGGGTGTCTTGCAGCGCTACTCCGCCTGGCAGGTCCTAAAGGGCGGCTTGAACGGGCAGAAGCATTGGAGCCGGGTCTGGGGGCGGCCGGAGCCGAAAGAGCGCTATGATGTCATCATCGTGGGCGGCGGGGGCCATGGGTTGGCGACCGCCTATTACCTTGCCAAGAACCATGGGATCACCAATGTCGCGGTGATCGAGAAGGGCTGGCTGGGTGGTGGAAACGCCGGGCGGAACACGACGATTGTGCGCTCGAATTATATGATGCCGGGCAATAACGAGTTTTATGAGCACTCGCTAAAACTGTGGGAGAACCTCTCCCACGAGCTGAACTACAATGTGATGTTCTCCCAGCGAAAGCACCTCTCCCTGGTCTTCACGCCTGGGCAACGGGACGCGATGGCGCGGCGCTACAACATCATGCGGCTCAACGGCATCGATGGGGAGTATTGGGACCAATACACGCTCTACAAGAACGTGCCGCAACTGGCGCGCAATGAGCGGTTTGAGATCCTGGGCGCCTATGTCCAGCCGCGCGCCGGGACCGCGCGTCATGATGCGGTCAACTGGGGGTTCGCGAGGGCGGCGACGGCCCTCGGCGTTGACATCATCCAAGAGACGGAAGTCGTTGATTTTCT
>JBCDAS010000224.1:0-7228 GCA_039185235.1 Pseudomonadota bacterium | reverse complement strand
TGCCATGGCTGGCGTTGGATCGATCATGATACGCTCGACGAAGCCGAAGAGCGCGCCCATCTCGCTCGCTCGATCAAGCAGGTGATCGAGCTGACGGGCGCGCCGCCGCTCGGCAACTATGCGGGTCTGCCCAGCCTCAATTCCCGCCGTCTCGCGGCCGAGATGGGGTTTCTCTATGACAGCGACTGCTACGATGACGAACGCCCCTATTGGTCCACCGAGTTCGAACGTCCGATCCTGGTGATCCCCTACGCACTGGATACCAATGACAGCCGGTTCGCCCGAGGGCAGGGTTACGAGACGGCGGATGACTTCTCGACTTACATCCGGGACAGCTTTGATACGCTCTATGGCGAAGGTGGCGGAATGCTGACCGTCGGCTTGCATGCCCGCCTGATCGGTCGCCCGGGCCGGATCCGCGCGCTGCACGAAATTCTTGACTACATCCGCGGTCACGACGCTGTCTGGATCGCTCGGCGTGGCGATATCGCTCAACACTGGGCCGAGGTTTTTCCGCCGCCAGAGTAAGGACATATCAGTCCTTAAAAGGTGAATTGAATGTCCGGTGTAAGTAGTATAGGTTGCATTAATCTGTCGTATAAGTTCGAATTGCACGCAAAAGTTGTGTCGATCGGGGTTGGTTGCAAATCGCCTACCAAACCGAAACAAAAGCTGAACATCACTGTGAGCCTGAAGACCGATCGTCAGAGAACCCGCGTTCCAGTTGCATCGTTGATCGAGGTGCTCGTCCCTGCGGCTGCAAAGTTCAACTCCCGGTCTGGACGCATGGTCGTCAGCAGAAATCCCATGGCTCTGTCCTCTGCCGAAGGCCTCGAAACCAGGATCGCAGTGGATGACCACGTTGCCGGGCACTCTCATGGGCCGACCTTTCGCGACAGTCCTACAGTCGAGGCAAACTCGGGCATCCCCTTTGTGCGGTGCTCCGCTAGCATCGCGTCCACCCGGGCCTTGATCTCAACTGGGAACGGAGCTGCGGATGGCCGGGCACCTTGCCGAGAGATATGCATCAGAACCGCAGCATTCTCTGCCAGCACAACCCCATCGGCCTCTCGGCTGATCCGACTGACCAGATGGAGCCGCTTCTCATCCGCATCGACCAACCACATCTCGACCAGGATCGCATCGCCCTCATATGCCTCCGCCAAGAACCGCGTGTGATTGTCGAGATTGTAGAGCGTGCGCTGGGTTGCCGCGAGATAGGCCGGGCCCAGCCCCAGCGCCTCCATGGTCGCATCATTGGCATAGCTGACCGCAAGCACATAGTAGCCGTCACGCATATGCCCGTTAAAGTCGATCCAATCGGGGGGAACAGTGCAGCGGAAAGTGATCATCTCGCCACCTGCAGCAGTTGGGAAAGCGGCCCGATATCGTCCAGATCAGCCGGCGCCGCGAGGAGCTCCGCTAGCCTTTGCCCCCGCTCCGACGCGCTGGACGGAAACGCATCGCGAAGCTTCCCGAACAACTGCGCGCGCGTCACTGGCGTCTCTGGGCTTCCCGGCACGGTGGTGCAAAGATGATCGACGCGCGACCCGTCCGAGAGAGACACTCTCAACCAATCCGGATCGGCGGGCGACAGATCTTCGGGCGCGTTCTGTACAGCCGCTGCCCGGGTCTCGATCTTTCTCGCCAGCGCCCTCAGGTCGTTTCGCGTGAGGGCCTCCTCGGTGAAATGGCCGACCGTCACGGCCTTGTCGACCCATGCTGTGGCCACGCAGAACGGGGCGGAGAACCGGGCTTCATCGACCGTGGCAGGCCAGCCAAACCCGGCAACCGCGAGGTTCCGGGCGGGCATCTCAATCTCGATCTGATCGATATCTCCAGGCGCAATTTGCTCGGCCAATTCCAGGGCGGCAGGCACGATCCGCCCAAGATATCCGCAACAGGGCCAGAGTTTCACAACCAGCCCAAACTCCTCGATCGCCAGCGGATCGCCAAAAGGGCGCAGCGGTTGGCGCAGCTCTGGCCCGTAAAGCTCGGCAAAACGCACCAGCGTCTCGACCCGCCCATCCGCGCCGCCTTGAGCCAGCAAAGCCGCATGGACCCCATTCATCGCTGCAAACCCCGCATGGAGCGGCTTGCCCATCGAACCGAACTGACCCTTCAGGCTTGCCGCCGCGCTTGCGGCGATGGTCATCGCGTTCAGCATCTGTGAACCGCGTAGCCCCAGCAGCCGCCCTGCCGTCACTGATGCACCCAATTGCCCCAAAGTGCCAGTTGCGTGCCAGCCTCGGGTATAATGGGCTGGGTTCACCGCCTCGCCCATCCGATCCATAGCTTCGAGCCCCGCGATAAACGCCTCGACCGCCCGTTGACCAGAGACCGAGTGATGCCCCGCTATCGCCAAGACCACTGGCACCAAAACGGTGCTCGGATGTGCGACCGAGGGGCGATCATAATCGTCTAACTCCAAAGCATGGCCCGAGGTCGCTAGCCGGAAGGCTTCTGTCGCCATCCCGGTTCCCAAGGATTGGGCGGCCCGTGCTGCCGGAGTTGCCTCCCCCGCCAGGATGCAGGCGATTGTGTCGATCAGCGCATTCTCTGCCCGTTCAATGGCGATCGGCCGGGGTGCCAAATCCCCCGCCGCCCATTGGGCAAACGCGGTCCAATAGGCAGCGTCAGGCGGCATCTTCCATGGCTTTCGTAAGGAAGGCAGCAATCTCGCTCAGCGAAGCCTCTGCCTCTGGGATGCCCGGATAGTATTCGAACACATGCCACATCCCATCCCAGAGCCTGAGTTCGACAGGTGCACCGCCCGCCCGCATCGCTCGCGACAGGCGTGAGCACATCGACATCAACAAATCCCGCGTGCCAGTTGTGATCAGGGTCGGCGGCCAGTCGGGCGTGAAATCGCTATAGACCGGCGAGATCTCCGGATCGCGCTTGTCCCGATCGCCCGCGTAAAGCGTCGGCACGACGGCGGCGAATTTGGGGGAGAGGGTGGGATCCCGCCCGGCATCCCAATCATCATAGCGGTTATGCATATCCGCACCGGGCGACATCAGCGCCAGGGCGAGGGGCATCCGTGCGCCTGCCTTTGCCAAGCGCCCGGTTGAGGCCAGCGCGAGATTGCCCCCCGCACTTTCCCCCGCAATCGCAAACGGCCCTGCCTCCGCCAGCGTAGCTGCCACGGTCGAGCAATCGTCGAGCCCCGCTGGGAACGGGTTCTCCGGGGCTAGGCGATAGTGGGGTGCAATCACCCGCCGCCCAGTCTTGGATGCGATCTTGGCGGAAAGCGGCAGGTCTTCGAACGGTCCGCCCATGATATAGGCCCCGCCAAAGAGGTAGAGGATTGGCGCCTCGCCGGTGAGGTCGCGAGGCGTGACGGTCAGACATCGCACCCCGGCGATGACTTCCTCGCCCAGCGTCACACCTGCCTGAGCCACAATCCCCGGCGCCACCGCCTCAGCCTCGGCCAAGCTCTCCGCCCGCCACTGAGGGAACATCGCGGGATCCGGCGCCCGCTCATCCCGGTTCGCAGGATCGGCCAAAAACGCCCGCGCCTCGGCGCTAAGAGCCCAGTCAGGCATCGTTACGCTCCCAATGGCCGTAGGAGGTCGCGGGAGATGATGTGGCGCTGGATCTCTGACGTGCCGTCCCAGATCCGCTCGACCCTTGCGTCGCGCCAGAAACGGGCGAGCGGCAGGTCGTCCATCAGGCCCATGCCGCCGTGGATCTGGATTGCGGCGTCCGTCACGCGAGCCAGCATCTCGGTGGCGTAGAGCTTGGCCGACGCGATCTCGCGGTTCGCGGGCAGGCCCTGATCGAGCCGCCACGCTGCCGCCAGCGTCAGCCAATCGGCGGCATCGATCTCGGTGATCATATCGGCGAGTTGGAAGCTCACACCCTGGAACTTGCCAATCGGTTGGCCGAACTGCTTGCGCTCCGCCGCGTAGTTCATCGCGTAGTCAAAGGCGCGCCGCGCCCGGCCCACGCTCATGGTCGCGACCGTGATCCGGGTGGCGTAGAGCCACTCGTTCATCACCTCGAACCCACCATCGACCTCGCCCAGCACCTGCGCATCCGGCAGGCGGCACTCGTCGAACTCGAGCACCATGTTCTTGTAGCCCTTGTGGGAGACCGACTGGTACCCATCGCGGATCGTGAAACCCGGCGTGCCGCGATCGACCAGGAAGGTGGTGATCCGCTTTTTGATCCCGCGCGGGGTCTCATCCTCGCCGGTCGCGACGAAGACAATCACAAAATCCGCGTGATCGGCGCCTGAGATGAAGTGCTTCGTCCCGTTGATCACCCAGTCCGAGTTCGACCCGTTCATCCGCCGTGCGGTGCATTTCATGCCGCGCACATCCGAGCCTGCATCCGGCTCGGTCATCGCCAGCGCGTCCATCTTCTCGCCTTTCACAGCGGGGGTGAGATAGCGTTCGATCTGGTCGCCCTCGCAGGCCATTAGGATGTTCTGCGGGCGACCAAAGAAGTGGTTCAGCGCCATCGAGCCGCGGCCCAATTCCCGCTCCACCAGCGCAAACTCCAGGTGGTTTAGGCCCGCCCCACCCGCGCTTTCCGGGAAGTTGCAGGCATAGAACCCCAGATCGATGGTCTTCTGCTTGATCGCCTCGGCGACTTCGGGGCGGACTTCGCCTGTGCGCTCAACCTCCTCTTCATGGGGGTAGATCTCGTTCTCGACGAAGCTGCGAACGGTGGAGACGATCATCTCCTGCTCATCGGTCAGGCCAAACTGCATGGCAGGTGCTCCTCTCGGACTTTGGATTGCGGCGTGAATTGATTTGAACCGGGCGCTCGCGTATCCCTTGGCAAGGGTGTGTTAACGGGCGGCCCTGATGCTATCGTCACAGTATCGTCCATCGCGTGCCTTCGTTCTGCCATAGGCTTTCGCTTACTTCGGCATAACCGCATATGAGACAGGGCAACCCTATGAATGCGACAAAACTGACGGTGACAGCTCTTTTCGCAGGCGCGCTCGTATCGAGCATCGCGATGGCGAAAGTTGTCGATCCGATGAACATCAGCGCGGAGGATTTCGCTCAGCTCGATTGCTACGATCTGAATGAAGAGCGAGGCTGGATCACCGAAGCGCTGACCGGAACGGGCGACATGCAGGGCATCGAGCTTACCGAGGAAGACGTCGCCAAGCTCAAGGGCTACCTGATCGCCATAGACACCTCGATGCTGCGTAAGAAGTGTAGCACCGGTTAATGCCGTTGTGGGCGGGGTGGCAGGGCCGCGGCGCAGATGGAGCGCGCGACGCGGCCCTGGCCTGCTTCGCTGATGGCGTCGCCAATCCCCTTTCACCCGCATCGTTCCCTCCTCAGAAATCGTGACGAGGTTAATTTGGAAATCTGCTTAGTGCTTGACTATTTCGGCAGTAAGTTTTGCTAAATCGGTGCGCTCGAAGCGGCTGACTGTAAAAGAAAACCGGCGCCCCGAAAGGCGCCGGTTCGTCATGTCAGAGTGTTTAGCGCGGTTCGGTCTGAAGCGCTTTGTAGACGCAGTAGCACATGGTCAGAACAACCAGCGTGAAGGGGATCCCGGTCGAGACCGCCGCCCCTTGCAAGGCCGATAGCCCGCCACCGAGCAGAAGCGCAATCGCCACCAGTCCCTCCAGCGTACACCAGAAGACCCGCTGCACGACCGGCGCGTCCATCTTGCCGCCTGCCGTGATCGTATCGATGACCAGAGAACCGGAGTCCGACGAGGTCACGAAGAAGATCACGATCAGGACCAGCGAGATCGGCGCAATGATCGAGTAGAGCGGCAGCTCTTTCAGGAACCCGAACAGGGCACCTTCCGGGGCATAGCTGTCGATCACAGTGGCCCGCACGCCTTCCGCACCGCCTGCGTTCAGCATATCGATCGCGGCACCGCCAAAGGTCGACATCCAGAACGCGCAGACACAAGTCGGCGCGATCAGGGCGCAGAGTACGAACTCCCGCACTGTCCGGCCTTTGGAGATCCGGGCGATGAACATGCCGACAAAAGGCGACCAGGCGATCCACCAGGCCCAATAGAACGTCGTCCAGCCGTGGAAGAAGCTGGTATCCTCACGCCCGATCGGGTTCGAAAGCGCTGGCAACAGCGTGACGTACTGCACCATCACGTCGAAGTAGCGGGTGAAGGCGTCAACAACCCCGGTCATCGCAATGACGAAGATGAAGAGGCCAACCGCCATCAGCATGTTGATCTCGGAGAGCCGCTTCACGCCCTTGTCCATGCCCATCAGGACAGATCCAAGCGCGATGATCGTGATGCCGATGATCAGCAGAACCGTGACCGTGGGTGTCGGCTCGATGCCTGCCACCTCATTCAGACCAGCCGCCACCTGTTGGGCGCCGAGACCCAGTGAGGTCGTCAGACCGAACAGTGTGGCGAAAACCGCCAAGATGTCGATGCAGTGGCCCCACCAGCCCCAGATCCGCTCACCCAGGATCGGGTAGAACGCGGATCTCAGCGTCATGGGCAGGCCCTTGTTGTAGCAGAAGATCGCCAGCGTCAGGCCCACAATGGCATAGACTGACCAGCCCTCGAGACCCCAGTGGTGAATGGTGCCTACAATCCCGATATACTCATTTCCGGGTTGGGTGATGTCGATATTGAGCGGCCGTGCTCCGCCATCCTCGGCGAAGTTATAGTAGACCGGCTCCAACACGCCAAAGAATAGAAGACCGATGCCGATACCGGCTGCGAACATCATCGCAATCCAGCCAGGATAGGAATAGTCGGGCTTGGCGTCCTTGCCTCCAATCCTGACAGAGCCTACTGGGAGGACAATCAGCACCAGGCAGAACAGGGTGATGATGTTCACCGAGCCCACCAGGAACCAGTCAAAATTGCTGGTTAGCCAGGGCCTGAGCCAGCCGAAAAACTTCGCAGCCTCCTCTTGGTTCGCGAGCGACAACAGCACGAAGGCGATAATAATCAAGCTCGAGATCAAAAAGACCGGGTTGTGGATGTCTAAGCCAAAGGGTCGGATATTGTCCTGACCCATGACATAGTCGGTGGACATCTCCTGTTCGGACGGATCGGATGTCGACATTACGCGCCCCCCTTCCCGGCTTCCACCGGCGCAAGAGCGCCCGCGCGCGACCGCTGCAGGTCGTACTTATCTGGGCTCATGTTCCCTCCTCGGCCCATAATAGGGCTAGCTTACGCCGGAATTTTCTAGTGGGTGACTTGCAAGGGTCCGGCACCGCACCGAACAAGTTTCAAACCCAGCCCAAGCCTATGTTTGCCT
>JBCDAS010000223.1:0-7255 GCA_039185235.1 Pseudomonadota bacterium | reverse complement strand
GCGCCCGAATTGCGGGAGAACAGCCGCTACAATCGTGATGTTGCGTTCTTGACCGAGAATTACTCCACCTCCACCGATGTGCTTGTTGTGATGACTGAGACACCCCCCGAAGGCTGCGTGCACTATGAGACGCTTGCGCTGATGGACAAGCTCCAGTGGCAGTTGGAGAACACGCCTGGGGTTCAGGGAACGATCTCGATCTCTGATGTTGCTAAGTTGGGGACACAGGGCTTCAACGAAGGCAATTTGAAATGGCGGGCGCTGAACCGCAACCAATTGGTCGCGAATGCAACGCTCAGCCGGGCGCCCGCTGGGTTCATCAACACCGATTGCTCAATGGCCGTCATGGTGGTGTTCCTGGAGGACCATAAGGCTCAGACGCTCAAGGATGTGACTGGAGCGGTTGAAACCTTCAACGCCGGCTTCGAGACCGGAGATGTCAATTTTGCGCTTGCCGCGGGGAATGCCGGGGTTGAGGCCGCGACCAATGACGTCATCGGCTCGGCGCAGTATCAGATCTTGGCTTTGGTCTATGGGGTGGTCGCAATTCTGATCCTGATCACCTTCCGCTCGTTCACAGCGCTTGTTGTGATTTTGCTGCCTCTCGCCCTGACATCGGTGCTGGGCCAGGCCCTGATGGCGACGCTTGGCATGGGTGTGAAGGTTGCGACGCTACCTGTGATCGCGCTCGGTGTCGGGATTGGTGTGGATTATGGGATCTACATCTATGATCGGCTGCGCTTTTACCTAAATCAGGGCATGGAACTGAGTGCGGCTTATCTCTCTGCCGTGCGCACAACGGGACATGCGGTGGCCTTTACCGGGCTTGCATTGGCTGTTGGCGTCGCGACTTGGATTTTTGCACCGACGAAGTTCCAGGCTGATATGGGGCTGATGCTGACATTCATGTTCCTCTGGAACATGATCGGCGCTTTGACCCTGCTGCCGGCCCTGATGCGGCTCTTGAGACGGGAAGGATCGAATTGATCCTGACGTAAACGTAAAGTTGCTTGACTACATACCGAGTCGTATGTAGATCGATTTTCGTAGGGCCGCGTCAGATGGCCCGTGATCCAAGGGTGTGAGCATTGCGCCGACCTGCGCTTCGCAATCATCCGAAAATGAGCGGCACCCGGTTGGAGTGTCCGCCACCGACCAAGGAAGGAATGTTCATGACCCGCCCCTGGCTGGCCCATTACCCCGATGGTGTCGACTATCAGATGCCAGAGACCCCTCAGCCCTCCCTGGTTCATATGCTCTCAGCGGCCTGTGCCGAGCATCGCGACCGCGTTGCGATCGAGTGCTTGGGCGCAAGCTACACCTTCGGGGATCTGGACAAGCATGCGAGTGAGTTTGCCTCCTATCTCCAACAGCTAGGACTGGAGAAGGGCGATCGGGTTGCTGTCATGCTTCCAAATATCGGTCAGTTCCCAATCGTGAGTTTTGGAACGCATCGTGGTGGCTTTGTCTCGGTCAATGTCAATCCGCTCTATACCGCGCGTGAGTTGAAGCATCAGCTCAGCGATAGCGGCGCTAAGGCGATCATCATTCTCGAGAACTTCGCTCATATCCTGGCGGAGGTGGTTCGCGATACAGAGGTCAAGCATGTCGTGATCGCGCGTTTGGGCGACATGCTGCCCTTTGTGAAACGCAACCTGGTCAATCTGGTCGTCAAGCATGTCAAGAAGCTGGTGCCAGCCTATAGCCTGCCAGGCGCGGTCGGGTTCCGTGATGCGCTGGGCCAAGGCGCAACAGAGCCCGCGAAACCTGTGGAGACCAAGCCTGAGGATCTCGCCTTTATCCAATATACTGGCGGGACAACCGGCGTGGCGAAGGGTGCCGTGCTCACCCATGCGAACCTCGTCTCTAATATCTTTCAGTCGAGCGCCTTTAATAGCAGTGACTTGCCGGATGTGGGCGAGCGGGTTGTGCAGCCCTTGCCGCTCTACCATATCTTTGCGCTGAACATGTCGATCCTGTGCTTCTTCAAAGGCTATCGGCAATTGTTGATCCCGAACCCGCGGGATTTGAAAGGCTTTGTGAAGGAGCTTCAGACCAAGCCCTTTGCCATGATGCCGGGGGTGAACACCCTCTATGCCGGGTTGGCGAACACGCCCGGGTTTGCCGAGCTTGATTTCTCTCGCCTGAAGCTTTGCTTCGGGGGGGGGACAGCGACGCTCAAAGACACCTCGGACCAGTGGCGGGCGATCACCGGTAAGCCGATCCTCGAGGGCTATGGCCTCAGCGAAACCTCGCCCGTGGTCTGTGGCAATCACGCGACGACACCAGAATTTACGGGAACGGTCGGCTACCCAATACCAGGCACCGAGATCTCGCTGCGGGATGACGAGGAGAATGAAGTCCCTCACGGCGAGCCGGGTGAGATCTGTGTGAAAGGTCCGCAAGTCTTCCAAGGCTATTGGCAGCGACCCGAGGCCACTGCGGAGAGCTTCACAAAGGACGGGTTCTTCAAAACCGGCGATATCGCGATTTTCGACGAGATGGGTCGGACAAAGATTGTCGATCGCAAGAAGGACATGATCATTGTCTCGGGCTTCAACGTCTATCCGACCGAGATTGAAGACGTCGTCTCGACCATGGAGGGCGTGCTTGAGGTCGCCTGTATTGGTGTCCCGAGCGAAAAGACCGGCGAGGCGCCCAAGATCTTCATCATCAAGAAGGACCCAGATCTGACGGTCGAGCAGGTGACAGAGCACTGCCGCCACAATCTCACCGGCTACAAACGCCCGCGGATTGTCGAATTCGTGGATGACCTACCGAAAACCCCCGTTGGCAAAGTGCTCCGCAAGGAGTTGCGCGCCATGGAAGAGGCCAAGGCAAAATGACCCAGTATCCAAACCTCCTCGCACCGCTCGACTTGGGGCATGTGACCCTTCCGAACCGCGTTCTGATGGGCTCGATGCATACCGGGCTCGAAGACCGCGGTGCGCATGAGAGGGTTGCGGCCTATTTCGCCGAACGCGCCCGCGGAGGAGTTGGGTTGATCGTCACAGGCGGGGTCGCACCCAACCCGGAGGGCGCGGTCTTTCAAGGCGCAGGCAAGCTGACCACGATGGAGGAGGTCGAGGAGCACCGGATCACTACGAAAGCCGTGCATGCAGAAGGCGGCCGGATTTGTATGCAGATCCTTCATTCAGGCCGCTACGCATATTCGCCAGAGGCTGTGTCTTGCTCACCCGTGAAATCGCCAATCACGCCTTTCGCGCCACGGGAGTTGGATGCTGAGGGGATTGAGAAGCAGATCAACGACTACGCGACCTGTGCGAAGCTCGCCCGTGAGGCAGGCTTCGACGGGGTCGAGATCATGGGTTCGGAGGGATACCTGATCAACCAGTTCCTGGTGACCCATGTGAACAAGCGCGAGGATGAGTGGGGCGGTCCATACGAGAACCGCATGCGCTTCCCCGTCGAAATCGTCAAACGTGTGCGCGAGGCCGTTGGCGAAGACTTCATCATCATCTACCGCCTGTCGATGATCGACCTGATCCCGAATGGGCAGACCTGGGACGAGGTCGTGATGCTCGCCAAAGCGATCGAGGCGGCGGGCGCCACGATCATCAACACCGGGATCGGCTGGCATGAGGCGCGCATCCCAACGATTGCGACCTCGGTTCCGCGCGGGGCGTTTACCTGGGTCACGCAGAAGATGATGGGTGAGGTCTCGATCCCACTGATCACCACCAACCGGATCAACACGCCTGAGAAGGCCGAGGAGATCCTCGCTGCGGGCCATGCCGACATGGTCTCGATGGCGCGGCCCTTCTTGGCGGATTCGGAGTTTGTGAAGAAAGCGGCTGAGGGTCGGGCGGATGAGATCAATATCTGCATCGGCTGTAATCAGGCTTGTCTGGACCACACGTTCAAAGGCCAGGTCTCAAGCTGCTTGGTGAACCCACGAGCCTGTAACGAAACCGAACTGAACTACTTGCCCACCGAGGCGCCGAAAAAGATCGGCGTCGTTGGTGCCGGTCCTGCGGGTCTTTCGACCGCCATCGTAGCAGCTGAGCGCGGTCACGAAGTCCATCTCTTTGATCAGGCTGAGGAGATCGGTGGCCAGCTCAACATGGCCAAGCAGATCCCGGGCAAGGAAGAGTTTTGGCACATGGTCGACTACTTCCGCCGCCAGTTGGAAGTCAAGGGGGTGCATGTTCACTTGGGTCAACGTGTCTCGGCCGAGGATCTGAGCGGGTTCGAAGAGGTCGTCGTGGCAACCGGTGTGAGCCCACGTGATCCCGGCATCCCAGGCCAAGATCATGACAAGGTGCTGAGCTATGTCGATGTCCTGCGCCACGGCAAACCGGTCGGCGAGAAGGTAGCTGTGATCGGGGCGGGCGGCATCGGCTTTGATGTCTGTGAGTTTTTGGCCAACGAGCACTCACCGACCGAAGATCTGCCGACTTGGCGGGCGGAATGGGGTGTTGGCGATCCCTCGGAGACGCCGGGCGGCCTGTCGCCACAAGGTCCGCAACCCGACGCTTCTCGGCGTGAGATCACGCTCCTGCAGCGCAAGACAAAGAAACATGGCGCGGGTCTTGGCAAGACCACCGGCTGGATCCACCGCGCAAGCCTGAAGATGAAAGCCGTGAACATGATCGGCGGCGTCAACTATGAGGAGGTCGGCGATCAAGGTCTGCGCATCAGCCAGGGCGAGGCACGAGAGAACCCGCAATGGCTGGATGTCGACACTGTCGTGATGTGTGCCGGTCAAGAGCCGCTGCGTGAGCTGGCCGAACCGCTCGAAGCCGCAGGCATCAAGGTCCACGTGATCGGTGGCGCCGATGTGGCGGCTGAGTTGGACGCGAAACGCGCGATCGACCAGGGCTCACGCTTGGCGGCGGTGCTGTGATGCAGGCGCTCTCTCTCTCGCGCTCGGATATTCTGATATCCGGGCTTGTCGCCACGGCGGAGGCGCCTTTGGCGGAAGGAGAGGTACGCCTAGCCTTGGAGCAATTCGCGCTGACGGCCAATAACGTGACCTATGCCGCGACAGGGGGTGTGCTCGGTTATTGGAATTTCTTTCCCGCCGAGAGCATCGAACAAGGCAGGTTGCCTGTCTGGGGAATTGCCGAGGTTGTGGAGAGCCGTGCAGAGATCCCGGTGGGCGAGCGTGTTTTCGGCTTCTTCCCAATGGCAGGTTCCGTCGTGATGAGGCCTGGCCGCGTACGCCCGACGGCTTGGACGGATGTCACGGAGCATCGGCGGGAGTTGCCGCCGGTCTATAATGAATACTTCCGTCTTGCGGGCATCCCAGGGCATGACGGCGATGATGATGAGCTGATGGGCTTGCTTTATCCGCTCTATGCGACCTCATGGGTTCTGGCGGATTACCTGATGGACAATGGCTGGTTCGGCGCAGAGCAGGTCGTGATCGGCTCCGCGTCCTCGAAGACTGCGATTGGCTTCATGGCGATGGCCCGTGAGATGGGCGTGCCGGGGCTGGTTGCTCTGACTTCCTCGGGCAATCTCGGTTTTGTCGAGAGCTTGGGACTGGCGGATCAGGTTCTGAGCTATCCCGAAGCGAGTGGCCTGGAGCAAACCCCTTCGGTCTATGTCGATATGTCCGGCAACACGAATGTCCGCCGGGCCGTGCATACGCGGCTTGAGGCCGAGCTGACCAAATCCATAGCCGTGGGCCTCAGCCATTGGGACAAGTTCGAGCAAGGCGCCGATATCCCGGGTGTTGCCGCGGAGTTTTTCTTCGCGCCCGCTCAAATCAAGAAACGCCGAGATGAGTGGGGGCCGGGTGTGGTTGAGGGCAAGGTCATGGCGGCCTGGCGAAAACATGCACGCGCCTCGACCGCTTGGCTGACGCTCACGCGCCATGAGGGCCTCGCCGCAGCCGAACAGGTTTATCAACGCCTGGCCACCGGTCAGACCCATCCGAATGAGGGCCATGTGGTCCATCTGAAGACATCTTAAGAACCCCAAAGGGCACCGGCCCAGAGAATGGAGAGCTGAAATGACCGACGCGTATATCTATGACGCCGTGCGCACCCCGCGCGGCAAGGGCCGCAAGGATGGCTCGTTGCATGAAGTGACTTCGGTCGCGCTCGCGGGCACCGCGCTGTCGGCGATTCGGGATCGCAATGACCTCGACACCTCGCTGGTCGAAGATGTGATCATGGGCTGTGTGACGGCTGTTGGCGAGAATGGAGGCGATATTGGCCGCAACGCGGTCTTCGCCGCCGGCTATGCCGAGAACGTGCCGGGCGTGCAGATCAACCGGTTCTGCGCGAGCGGGATGGAAGCCGTGAACATGGCCGCCAACCAAGTGCGCGGTGGGGCGGGTCAGCTCTATGTCGCGGGCGGGGTCGAGGTGATGAGCCGGGTTCCCATGGGCTCGGACGGCGCGCCATCGGCTGCCGATCCGACACTTGCCTTCCCGCAATACTTCGTGCCCCAAGGCATCTCGGCGGACATCATTGCGACGAAATACGGCTTTAGCCGCGATGATTGCGATGGCTTCGCGGTCGAGAGCCAGAAGCGTGCAGCGGAAGCTATGGCTGATAACCGCTTCGACAATTCGGTCGTGCCGGTGACGGATGTGAACGGGCTGACCATCCTGGACAAGGATGAGTACCCGCGCCCGGGCACGGATATGCAGGCGTTGGGTGCGCTGAAGCCTGCTTTCAAAGAGCAAGGCGAAGTGATGCCCGGGTTCGATGCGGTCGCCCTGATGCGCTATCCGGAGCTGGAGAAGATCAACCACGTCCACCATGCGGGCAATTCTTCCGGCATCGTCGATGGGGCCGCGGCTGTTTTGATCGGCACCAAGGAGATCGGCGAGCAACTGGGTCTTAAGCCACGCGCGCGGATCAAGCACACAGCGAAACTCGGCAATGAGCCTTGCATCAACCTGATCGGCCCGGTGCCGACCACCGAGAAAGTGCTGCGCGAGACCGGCATGCAGATCTCGGACTTCGATCTCTTTGAGGTGAACGAGGCGTTCGCCTCGGTCGTGCTGCGCTTCATGCAGGCTTTCGATGCGGACCCAGCCAAGGTCAATGTGAATGGCGGGGCGATTGCGCTCGGCCACCCGTTGGGCGCAACGGGCGCGATGATCATCGGCACGCTGCTCGATGAGATGGAGCGCCAAGACAAAGAGACCGGCCTCGCGACCCTCTGTGTCGCGTCGGGCATGGGGGCCGCAACCGTTCTGGAACGCGTGTAAGGGGAGGCATCGATGTCGCAATTTACCTACGAAACCGACGGCGAAGTCGCCGTTATCACCTGG
>JBCDAS010000222.1:0-7261 GCA_039185235.1 Pseudomonadota bacterium | reverse complement strand
GTCGAGGAAGGCGTTCAGGCGCGCGTTGTTATGATCCCCAAAGCTTTTGTGGGTGCCAGAGGGATCGGGCCCCTCCGGGGGGGGCTGGTGGAGATGGGCGGGCGAAGCGTCGGGATGGGGGACGGGGGCGGGGGCGGGGCGCAGACGGGCCCGGGGTTTCTCCAATTTCCTCCCCGCCCAACCGTTTCCGGGCGCCCGGGGGGGGGGGGGGGGGGCCACTGAGATCAAGCCCCGCGCCAGTCTCGCCTGGGAAGCGCGGCGCCCTTGGCATTGACCTCGCGGACCGCGCCCCATATCAGGCTGCAAACCGTTCCCAGAGCCGACGAGACTATGACCGATCCTGCCCTTCGCGATGCCGCCCTCGCCTCCAAAGCCTGGCCTTTCGAGGAGGCCCGCAAGCTCGTCAAACGGTTCGAGAAAGCCCCGCCCGAAAAAGGCTATGCTCTGTTCCAGACCGGCTATGGCCCCTCGGGCCTGCCCCATATCGGCACTTTTGGCGAGGTGGCGCGAACGACCATGGTCCGGCGCGCCTTTGAGCTTATGAGCGACATCCCGACCAAGCTCATCTGCTTCTCCGACGATATGGATGGTATGCGCAAAGTGCCCGAGAACGTGCCCAATCCCGAGGCTTTGGCCGCGCATCTGCAAAAGCCGCTCTCGGATGTGCCCGATCCCTTTGGCACCCACAAAAGCTTTGGGGATCATAACAACGCGCGCCTGAACGCCTTCCTCGACCGCTTTGGCTTTGAGTACGAGTTTATCTCGGCCACGGAGTTCTACCGCTCCGGTCGGTTCGACACGATCCTGCTACGTGCCGCGGAACGCTACGATGCGATCATGAAGGTTATGCTGAAGACGCTCGGCAAGGAGCGCCAGCAGACCTATTCCTGCTTCCTCCCCATCAGCCCCACCACGGGCCGGGTGCTTTATGTGCCGATGAAACATGTGGACGCGAAACAGGGCACTGTGACCTTCGACGATGAAGACGGCACCGAGACCACACTCCCCGTCACGGCTGGCCATGTGAAACTGCAATGGAAGCCCGATTTCGGCGCCCGTTGGGCCGCGTTGGGGGTCGATTTCGAGATGTTTGGCAAAGATCACAGCTCCAACGCGGGCGTCTATGATCGGATCTGCGAGATCCTAGGCGTCAAAGCGCCCGAGCATTACGTCTTTGAGCTCTTCCTCGATGGCGAGGGCCAGAAGATCTCGAAATCCAAGGGCAACGGGCTCTCGATCGACGAATGGCTGACCTATGCCAGCCCGGAATCCTTGAGCCTTTTCATGTTCCAAAAGCCCCGCACGGCCAAGCGCCTTCATTGGGATGTGATCCCGCGCGCCGTCGACGAGTACCACCAGCATTTGAACGCCTATGGAAGCCAAGATGCCGAGAAACGTCTCGTCAACCCGGCCTTCCACATCCACGGGCATAACGTGCCAGCGAGCGATCTTGCGATCTCCTTCTCCATGCTCCTGAACCTGGCCTCGGCAGCATCGGCCGAGGACAAAGAGACGCTCTGGGGGTTTATCCGTAAATATGCGTCCGAGGCCGGGCCTGAGACCCATCCCGGCCTCGACGCTGCGGCAGGATACGCGGTGCGCTACTTCCAGGATTTTGTCAAACCGACCAAGACGTTTCGCCTGGCCACAGAAGAAGAGCGGATCGCGCTAGCCGATCTTCGCGGCCGATTGGCTGCCTGGAGCGGTCCCGACGAGGGCGAAGAGACCGTAGAAGCCCTGCAAAGCATTGTCTTCGCGGTCGGCAAAGAGCACGGGTTCGAGCCGCTGCGCAACTGGTTCAAAGCGATCTACGAGATCCTTCTCGGTGCCAGCCAAGGCCCCCGCTTTGGTGGGTTCATCGCGCTCTACGGGATCGAAGAAACCATCGCCTTGATCGACAGCGCCTTGGCCGGGGAACTCGCCGCATGATGATGGTCCTTTGCGCGCTCTCGGTCGTTGCAGCGATCGCGGCGGTCTTTGCTGGAAAAACCGTGATCGCGGCAGTGATCGCCCATATTCAGGAGACCCATCCCAAGGAGTATGAGCGCCTGTCGCGCCACGGGGTGATCTTCAAGGCCATGCAAGGCGATGCAGATCGTGCACGGCGCGGGATCGCCGGGCCGCTTTTGACTGGGTTTCTGCCAGAGCCGCTCCGCTCTGACCCGGTGATCCAAAAGGCAAAATCCTGGTGGCGCCTGTCCTTTGTGGCGATGATCGGCTTTTTCATCCTATCCCTGGTGTTTCTCTCCCGCGCCCAATAGGGGCTGACCGCTCCCCACCACATGTCGGAACGGGTGGCAAAGGGTCGGAACGCCCACCCACCCGCGGCCAGCCCCTATCGCAACCATCGGTGCAGGGTGAGGCGCGGCGGCGCGCGGGTGGGTGGGTCAGCGTTGTGCTCTGCGAACAGCGCTTCCCTCGCATGGGAGCGCGGCGCCGCGCTTCACGCGACTGCGAACTGCTCGGCTGTTTCGATTAGGTGCTCCCACATGGCGCGGCCAAAGCTGCGGAAGCAATAGAGATCAAACCCTCCATCTCTCGCGTCCACGGTGACCGCCACATGGTGGACACCCGAAGTCGCGATGGATCCATCAGAGAAGGCGTTGGGCCTGAGATCCAAGGGCATCAGGCGGGCCATGAGATCGGCTTTGAGATCGCCTTCGACACGGATCACTGTTCGCGCATGAGAGAGATCGATCACCGTACCGCCCTCTCCGAGCTCCGGCGTTGCAATCTCCTCTTCAGCAACCAGGAGCCATTTGAGCGGCTCGGTGCGGAGCAGGCGCGGGGATCCGCCGATGGCTTTCAATGGACCCGGCGCGGTTGTCACGCTTGCCGCGGTCGCAGCGGCTGCCGCAACGTCGCCAAGCCGATCGGGCCAGGCAGCCAATTGCCAAATCGCGCCCAGACGTCGTTCGGAGAGCGTCAGGTCTGGACCGAAGCTTCGGGGCATTGCTTCGCCCGCCAGGGCGCTGACACGCTCAACCATGCATCCGTTCTCCCTTGGGGTCGTATTGATGGGCGCTCGTGACCCGCACTTCGGTGTTCTTGCCGCGGATCGGGTCGGCGATGGTGACGGTCTTGCCCTCCCATGCGGCAGGCCCGCCGGAGACGAAGCCGATGCCGAGCCATTGATCATCCAGCACCGGCGCCACCGTCACGCCGGTAATCCAGCCGATGCCGTGGCCTTCGAGTTTATCGTTCTCGCAGACGATTGCGCCAATCGAGAAGCGTTCACCCTCGTTGACAGGCATGAAATGCGCCAGTTGCGGGCGATCCTCGCGTGTGAGGTCAGGGCGTTTGCGCAAGACATTGCCGATAAACGGCTTTTTCGACGAGGCCATTTTGCCGAGGCCCGCATCCTCGAGCGTCACCCGACCGTCCAGTTCGGCGCCGGTCACGTGGCCTTTCTCGATGCGCAGCGCGCCCAGCGCCTCGACGCCATAGGGCGAGCCGCCTGCCGCCTCGACTGCGGGCACCAGCGTTTTCCAGAGCGCGGGCCCCCAATCGGCAGGTGTCATCACTTCAAACGCCTGCTCGCCGGAGAAGCTGATGCGGGCGATGGTAACCGGGATCGTGCCGCCCTCGACCTTCATCTCGGTTTGCAGGATGCCCATGAAGGGGACGGCGTCGTTGGAGAGATCGCCGGTGAGTAAGGGCTGCAGCACCTCGCGTGCCTTCGGGCCCGCTACGGCTACACCGGCCCATTGGTCGGTGGTGGAGGCGACATGGACGCGCAACTCCGGCCAGCGGGATTGGAGCAGCATCTCGAGCCAGGCCATGACGGTTGCCGCATGGGCCGTGGTGGCGGTCATCAGGAACTCTTCCTCGCCAAGCCGCCAGGTCACGCCGTCATCAAAGACGATCCCGTCATCACGGAGCATGATCCCGTAGCGGCATTTGCCGACGGGCAGCTTGCCGAAGCCGTTGACATAGACGCGGTTGAGGAACTCGGCAGCGTCCGGGCCTTGCACGGCGATCTTACCCAGCGTCGTGACATCGACCATGCCGACGCGTTCGCGGACGTTCTTGGTCTCACGCACGTAAGCTCCGTCGAGATACTCGTCGGGTTTCGTCTTCTGCCACCAGGCACGTTTCCAAACGCCGACATCGAGGAAGCGGAAGCCGGTTTCCTCCAGCACCTCGTGGAAGGGCGTGCGGCGGATCGGTTTCCAATGGGCGCCCGAGGCGCGGCCTGCGAAGGCGCCGATGGGGACCGGCGAGTAGGGTGGGCGGAAGGTGGTGATGCCGGTCTCGGGGATCGACTGGTCCAGCGCATCGGCGAGGAGTGCGAGGCCGATCACGCCGCCCATCTTGCCCTGATCGGTCGCCATGCCAAGCGTGGTGTAGCGCTTCATATGCTCGACGGAGACATAGCCCTCTTGCGCAGCCTGCCGGACATCCGCCGTGGTCACGTCGTGCTGGGGGTCGATGAAGCTTTTCAGTTTCTCGTCCTTGAGCGTGACTTCCCAGAGGGCGTGGATCGGGGTCTCCCAACCGCCGGGCTCCGGGCGTTCGGCATTGCGGGTGCGCCGGCCGGTCAAGGCATGGATCGCGTCATCGGCGGTGGCACGGGCATGGTCGAGGCAGCGCTCGGTGGAGAACTGGGCGGCGGCTGAGCCGGTGAGGGAGACGCCCTCGGGAGGCTCGCCTGAGACAAAGCAGCAATGCTCCGCATCCCAGACCGGTTTCACGCCGCGATGGCTGACCAGGTGGATCGCGGGGGACCAGCCGCCGGACATGGCGATGATATCGGTGAAGATCCGGTCGGTGTTGCGGGCGTGGCCGTTCTCGAGCGGGCCGATCTCGATGCCGGTCGCGGATTTCGAGCCTTGGGTTTTGACCGGAACATAGCCTGCGCGGACTTTGACCCCTGCGCCTGCGGCTTCCTCGGCGGCGGCATGGCTGTCGGGCCGGACATCCAGGACAGTGGTGTTGATCCCGGCGGCCTCCAGCGCCATGGCGGAGGTGTAGGCGGCGTCATTGTTGGTGGCAAAGACCGCCTGTTTGCCCGGCGCTACCGCGAAGCGGTTGACGTAGGTCTGGGCGGCATGGGCCAGCATGCAACCCGGGCGGTCGTTATTCCCGAATGCGATGGGGCGTTCCAGCGCACCGGTTGCGAGGATGACCCGGCCTGGACGGACGATCCGGATGCGCCCGCGGGGCAGCGCCTTATGCGGGTTGGCCAGGTGGTCGGTGACTTTCTCATAGAGGCCCACAACATTGGTGTCGTAGAGGCCGAACGCGGTTGTGCGCGGAAGCAGGCGGGCGCCCTTGAGCGCGTCGAGTTTGGCGGCGAGCCAGGCCGGGGCGGACTGACCTTCGACCTGGCCGGTGCAGGCCAGGAGCGCGCCGCCGAGGGCGAAGTCTTGTTCGACCACCATGACGTCGAGCCCTTCAGCGACGCAGGCCTCTGCTGCGGCGAGGCCCGCTGGGCCGGAGCCCACGACCAGGACATCGCAGAAATCGTGGACGTAGTCGTAAGAAGCTGGGTCTGCCTCGTGGCTGGCGCGGCCCATGCCAGCGGCTTGGCGGATGACTTTTTCGAACTGCATCCACTCCCAAGTGCCGCGGCCGACCCCCATGAAGGTCTTGTAGTAAAAGCCCGCCGAGAAGAAGCGGTTGAAAACGTCATTCACCTGGCCGAGGTCGAAGCGCACATTGGGCCAAGCGTTTTGGCCGGTAGCCACAAGCCCATCATAGAGCTCGATACAGGGGGTTTTCGCGTTGGGTTCGCGCCGTGCACCTTCGCCGACGGTGACCAAAGCGCCGCCTTCCTCGGGACCTGCTGTCATGATCCCGCGCGGGCGGTGATATTTGAAGCCGCGCGCCACGGTGCGTTTGCCGCAGGACATCAGCGCCGAGGCGAGGCTGTCGCCCTGGACGCCATAGCACCGCTCGCCATCCCAGGTGAAGCGCAGCGGCTTGTCCCGGGTGATGCCTGTCCCGCCGGTCTGGAGCCTGTAGCCGCTCATTACGCCACCTCCTCGAGTGTGGCCTGCATGCCGGGATGAGCCAAGCGAACCGAGAAGATCTCGTGGGTCAGCGTATCGCGCTCGAGGATCAGGAGAGACCGGCACCCCAGCGTGTGTTGCCAGAGCTCGAAGACGCGGCCTTTCGGGTTGTCGCGCAGGAAGACGGCGTCGAACCACTCCTTCTCGGACGCGTCGAGGGCGGGATAGACCATCGCCACATCGACATAGGTGAATTCCGAGTGATCACGCGGCCCGCAGAACGGGCAGTTGATCTGCATCATGATAGAAGCTCCTTCGCGTCGCGCCGAAGCGCGGTGCCAATGGGGTTGAACCCCTGGGATTTCCAGAATGTCTCGGGGCCGGCCTTCCGATAGCTGGCGGCAAGGTCGATTTCACGACCAGGAAAGCAGGCCGTCTGTAGCGCTCGGAAAGCCCGGTCGCCGACACCACCCCTGCGGCGGTCTGCATCGATGGTCAAATGGCGGGCGACGACATGATCGTCCCTCTCCATCCAGAGAGCCGCGCCGACGGTTGCTTTGTCCTCGCTGCTGGGTTCAGAGATCATCGCGCATCCCCGTGCTCCAGAGGGCGAAGCCTTGCTTGCCCCAGAAGGTCCGCGCGCCCTCCTCCGATGCTTCCAGCCGGATCGGTTTCTCGGGCAGCACTTCGGCCTTCAGCCGCGCAAAAAGGCCCGAGCCAAGGCCCGCCCGGCGATAGCCGCCGACGATCACGTAGTTTCGAATGAAGACATGGTCGCCCATATCCATCCAGAGGAGTGAGCCAATCGCAACCTCTCCATGGCGCATGATCACCGCGCCATGTCCGCCGCTGAGCATCTGGCCGACCTTCTCAGCCGCGCGCTCGATCGTGTAATCCGGCGACAGCTCCACATAGAGCCGCGCGAGATCTTCCAGATCGCGACTGCCCGCGGGATGGAAGGTCACCTCCGCCGCCGAAATGCCGAGGACAGCTTCCATCAGTGCAGTTTCGGCCAGGGCCCATGGCCCGATTCGTCGATCTGGCGGCCCTCAGCATAGCGATCGAGCGTCAGCCGGGCATTCGCGTCGTGCGGCTTGTCATTGGCGATCGTGTGGGCAAAGACATGGCCCGAGCCGGGCGTCGCCTTGAACCCGCCATAGCACCATCCAGCGTTGAGATAGAGCCCCGGGATATCGGTCTTGCAAATAAACGGCGAGCCATCCATGGACATGTCCATGACACCGGCCCATTGGCGGAGCAGCTTGACCCGGCCGAGGCAAGGCATCACCGCCATGCAGTTGGCCGCC
>JBCDAS010000221.1:0-7335 GCA_039185235.1 Pseudomonadota bacterium | reverse complement strand
GTGCGCCGAGACGTGCCCTTGAAGGCCATATGCTCGAGGAAATGGGCAATCCCATTCTGCGCCGCTGTCTCATTGCGCGCGCCAGCCTCAACCCAGATACCCAAGGACGCCGAGGCGAGCCCTGGCATATGCTCGGACACCACGCGGAAGCCGTTGGGCAGGGTTGAGAGTTGGACACTCATGCGCGGCGCTCCCGCACAGCAGCCTCGACGGCGGAGAGGTCATTGGGCACGATCGTGACCCGCTCGGATCGCTGATAAAGATCGGCCATACGGGGCGGCAGGCTGGGGCGTTGGCCACAGGCTTCCTCGACCGCATCGGGAAACTTAGCGGCATGCGCTGTGCCGAGCGTCACCATGGGTGTTGCGGGATCGCCGCGGTTCTCCTCCGCCGCCACAACGCCAATCGCGGTGTGGGGGTCGAGCACTGTCGCGGCTTCTTCTGCCATTCGGCGGATCATGGCCATCGTCGCGGGTTTGTCCGACCGGCCCGAAGCGAAGCCTTCGCGCAACCGCTCCAGCGCCCCTTGGCTGAGCGTGAAGCCGCCCAGCTTGAGATCCTCCATGGATTGGCGCACAGCCCCTGCATCCCCGTCATAAAGCTCGAAAAGCAAGCGTTCGAAGTTCGAGCTTATCTGGATGTCCATCGAGGGCGCAATGGTCGGGTGAACTTCGGCGCGCGTATAGGCACCGGTTTCGAGCGTGCGGTGGAGAATGTCATTCTCATTGGTCGCGACGATCAGCTTACCGATGGGTAGGCCCATGCGCCGTGCGATGTGACCTGCATAGATATCGCCGAAATTGCCTGTGGGCACGCAGAAGTCGATCTTCCGCGCGGGCGCGCCGAGGCTGACGGCGGCGGTGAAGTAATAGACCACCTGCGCTAGAACCCGAGCCCAGTTGATCGAGTTCACGGCGGCAAGGTTCACCTCATCGCGGAAAGCGAAATCATTGAACATGGCTTTGACCAGGGCTTGGCAATCGTCAAACGTGCCTTCGACCGCCAGCGCGTGGACATTCGCGGCCTGGGGGGTGGTCATCTGGCGACGCTGGACCTCCGAGATTCGGCCATGGGGATAGAGCGCGATGCAGGCGACGCCCGCGCGGCCTGCAAAAGCCTCGACCGCTGCCGAGCCGGTATCCCCAGAGGTCGCAACCACAATGGTGATCTTGCGGTTGAGCCGGGCCAGAACCGGCTCGAACATCTGACCGATCAGCTGCATGGCGAAGTCTTTGAAGGCGAGCGTTGGGCCGTGATGGAGCTCCAGCACCCAATCATTCGGGCCGATCTGGAGCAAGGGCGCCCGCGCTACATGGCCAAAACCTGCATAGGCCTGTGCAATCAAGGCGCGGAAAGTGTCGTCTGAGAAGGTTGCACCGATGAAAGGGCGCATCACGGTAAAGGCCACCTCTTCATAGCTTTGCCCGGCCATGGCCGCGACCTCTGCTTCGGTTAGGACCGGAACTTCGCTGGGAAGATAGAGCCCTCCGTCGCGGGCGAGACCGGTGAGCATCGCCTCTTCAAAGGGCATGTCGGGCGCTTGGCCGCGGGTCGAGATGTAGCGCATGAGGGCGGCTCCTGACGAGGGGTCTGGCCCGTTTAACCAGAGGTGGGTCGGGTGGCAATCACCCGTCAGGTTTGAGGCGGCAACAACCGGTAAGCGCGATAGCCTCCGACCCCCGTTGGGTCAGAAGCGTCGCCTCATAGGGATAGGTGAGATCAGACATGGTGTCGGTGCATTGACGCTCGTCCAGGATCGCAAGCGCAGTGTCGCCGCGCCCGATCAAGGTGACGACCCGTGGCCAGGGGCGGCCTTCGGCCTTGGTGATCAGCGGGATGTCGTAGAGGACCGGGTCAGGGCGGTCTGGCGTTGCGTAAGAGCCGCGTTTCTCCTCGATCGTCATGGTCCAGAACGGCTCCACCCCGCCGCAGAGAAGTGGTGGCACCATGACCTCATCAGCCGCAGCCGTCCCGGCCAGGAAAAGCATAGCCCAACGCCAGGTCATGCACCCGCCTCACGTTGGCGCCGGTCCCGCAGCACTTCGGCGCGAACCCAAAGGATGGTCATCCCGGCCCAGACCGTCGACAGCGCAAACCAGGTGATCGCGTAAGAGAGATGATTGTTCGGAATGTTATGGGCGACTTGAGAGGGCACCGGCCAATCTCCCGTAACCGGCGCAGACAGAGACACCAGAATCGGGCGTGTGCCTAGGGTCTGTGCCATAAAATCGAGATCTCGGGCGAACCAGATGTTTTTCTCGAGATCAGGTTCTGGCGTAAAACTATCCGTCTCATTGGGCCAGAAGAGGGTACCCGATATCTCCATCGTGGCGGGGAGATCGAATTGCCGGCTTGTCGGATCTTTTAACCGTTCCGGCACGTAGCCGCGGTCGATCAAGATCCGGCGCCCATCGGCGAGTTCAAAGGCCGAGACGATCTTGAAGCCAGGGCCATAGGGACGCCGGGACGTGAGGACATGGAGTTCTTCGGCCTGCATGCGACCATCGAGAAGGACTTGCAGAAACTGATCCTGATCCTCCTGAGGGCGCTCTGGCAGGGCCACGGGTTCGTCGAGGAGCCGGGCCGCGATGGCATCCAAGAGACCTTGTTTCCAAGCCAGGCGCTGCAATTGCCAAAGCCCAAGGCCGCTCAGCAGCGTACAGGCGAAAACTCCTATTACGATTGGAATGGCAATGCGGCGCTTCATTTGGTCAGTCCATCGGTGAATGGCTCAAAGGGCTACCAAGCGGTGTTCGCGCCAAGGCGCTCACTCAGTTATAGAGGCGCGTTCCGCGCGCCCCCTCCCTAACCCTCCCCCAAGTGGGAGGGAACAGGCAGCCCCGGGCTGCGGGTTACGCGCCCCAGATATAAATGCCAGCGAAGAGGAACAGCCAGACAACGTCGACGAAGTGCCAATACCAGGCGGCCGCTTCGAAGCCGATATGTTTGTTCGGTGTGAAGTCACCACTGCGGGCACGGTAAAGACACACGGCCAAGAAGATCGTCCCGACAAGCACATGGAAGCCGTGGAACCCGGTCGCCATGTAGAAACTCGCGCCATAGATGTTGCCGTCGAATGCGAATTCGGCGTGGCTGTACTCATAGGCCTGGAACATGGTGAAGACCGCGCCAAGACCAACGGTTGCCATCAAACCCCAGATGAGGCCGGAGCGTTTGCCCTCGATCAGATCGTGGTGCGCCCAAGTGACCGTACAGCCCGAAAGGAGCAATATTAGCGTGTTGATCAACGGCAGATCCCATGGGTCAAAGGTCACGACACCTGCGGGCGGCCAGACGGCGTCGGCGGCACTCGCGGTGGCCTGCAGGTCCACACCGCCTTCAGCGAAGAGATCTGGGACATCTGCCAGAGGGAAGATCGCGTGCTTAAAGAACGTCCAGAACCAAGCGGCGAAGAACATGACCTCGGACATCACAAATAGGATGAAGCCCATCCTGAGGCCGATCGCGACGACTTTGGTATGATCGCCGGCATGGCTCTCGCGGATCACATCGCGCCACCAGACGAACATGGTGTAGAGGATGATCAAGAAGCCGAGAACAGCAATCGCCGGTGTGCTTCCTTTCATGAAGAGCACCAGTCCAACCATCATGATGAAGCCGCCTAGCGCACCGAGGAATGGCCACGGGCTTGGGTCAATGATGTGATAATCGTGGTTCTTCTGTCCCGCCATGGCTCCGTCTCCTCGAAGGGGCTCAACCCCCGTTTTGTTCATCCCTGTCAAGGGCCGCCTGTTCAGGTTCGGTCTCGTAGAATGTATAGCTCAGCGTAATCGTATGCGCACGTGCTGCTTCGGAATCCTCAACCATCTCCGGGTCGATGAAATAGCTCACCGGCATGGTGATCCGTTCGCCGGGCTGGAGCGTTTGCTCAATGAAGCAGAAGCATTCGATTTTGGCGAAGTAAGCGCCGACAGAGAATGGGGTCACATTGAAGGTCGCTGTTCCCGTCACGGGCCGGCTGGTCGGATTGTAGGCCTCGTAGAAAGCAAGGCCGGTCTCGCCGATTTTGATCGTCTGTTCGAGCTGCATGGGATTGAACTCCCACGGCATGCCCGAGACGGTGGAGGCGTCAAAGCGCACAGTGATGGTTTGGTCAAGCACCACGTCAGGCGCCTGATCCGCAGCCTGAGTTGTGCCGCCATATCCGGTTACCCGGCAAAACAGGTCATAAAGCGGGACCGCGGCAAAGGCCATTCCGACCATGAAAACCGCGACACCTGCCAGGTAGAGCGCTGTCTTACGTGTCTCCGTCATCCGCGCACCCATTTCAGAAAGCCATCGATCCAAGCGCCGCCTTGTCCGGCCGAGGGATTGCCCATGACGGAACCGCCTTCGCCCAGTTTAACGATGGTAACGAAAAAGAGCATCGCGATGAACCCAAGCAACAATACCAGCACGCCGAGATTGCGGCCCCGGCGACGGTCATGCAGCTCGTGCTCGCGTTTCATGGCCATGGGCTAGATCCAATGCGGCCAAAATGGCCCTGCAAAGAGACGCAGGATCGCGTCGGCAATCACCGCCCCGAAGATGGCAAAGAGGTAGATGATCGAGGTGCCGAAGAGCTTTTTCTCCGCTCCGAAGCCCTCGCTCGGTCCCTGCTTCACGGTCCAAGCCCAGCGTAGCATCAAACCATTCGCATAAAGGCCGACCAGCAGGGTCAGCGGTCCACCCGCAAAGGTAAAGGCCAGCGCAATCGGAGCTGGCGCAAGGATCAGAGTTTAGAGCCAGATTTGACTGCGGGTCGCGGCCTCTCCGGCAACAACGGGCATCATTGGAACACCCACACGGGTGTAGTCATCGTTGCGAAACAGCGCCAAGGCCCAGAAATGCGGCGGGGTCCAGAGGAAGATAACCGCAAACATCAAGATCGAAGCGGTCGAAATCTCTCCCGTCATGGCGGCCCAGGCGATCATCGGAGGGAAGGCCCCAGCTGCCCCACCAATCACGATGTTCTGAGGCGTCGCGCGCTTCAGCCACATCGAGTAGATCACGGCGTAGAAGAAAATCGTAAAGGCCAACAGCCCACCAGCCAGCGGATTGGCAAAGACACTCAGCATCATCACAGACAGCAGTGAGAGGCCGATGCCGAGGCCAAGAGCTTCGCCACCGGTGACCTTGCCGCTGGGGATCGGGCGGGCATTTGTTCGGTCCATCGCAGCATCGATATCTGCATCCCACCACATATTGAGCGCGCCCGACGCACCCGCGCCGACCGCGATGCAAACCAGCGACGCCAGAGCGACAACTGGATGAAGGCCGGAAGGTGCTGCCACCATCGCCGCCAAGGCGGTGAAGACCACCAGTTGCATCACGCGCGGCTTCATCAAGGCGTAGTAGTCGCCCAGTTCCGGCTCGCCCGTCTGGGCTCGAACAAAACTCTCGCTGAGATCGGTCACTTTCGCTGCCTACTCTCGGGTTTACTCCGCTTGCGCGAACTTGTTGGTATTGACCTCGGGCACTGGCACCCAATCCGCCGATGCAGATTGCATCTCGCCAACCCAGGCGTCGTATTCCTCTTGCGTCACAACCTCAACCACGATCGGCATGTAGGAGTGCTGGATGCCACAAAGCTCGGAACACTGGCCGAAATAGGTGCCGGTTTGCTCGGCCCGGAACCAGGTTTCGTTCACGCGCCCCGGGATCGTGTCGATCTTGACGCCGAAAGACGGCACCGCAAAAGCGTGGATCACGTCAGAGCCCGTCACCAGCACATGGACGTTTGCATCGACCGGGACCACGATACGTGTGTCGGTCGCCAGCAACCACTCGTCTTCCTCGTAGCCGAACGCTTTCAGGGTTTTCTTGGTGTCCTCATTGAGGGTCCAATCGTAAACCGGCTCATAGTCGTCGGGGAAAAGCCCCTCCGGCGGGAATGTCGACGCAGAGCCGATCATATAGCCATCGAACTCCAACTCCTCGGTCGGGTATTCATAGCTCCAGTACCACTGGTTGCCGGTCGCTTTGATCGTCAGGTCAGGCTCCGGCACTTCGAGCTGCGTGAAGAGCAAGCGCAGCGATGGGATTGCGATAGCGATCAGAATGACGATCGGAACTGCCGTCCAAACAACCTCGATGGTTGCGTTATGGGTAAAGGTCGCAGGCTCCGCATTGCGCTTGGCATCATAGCGGTAGATCACCCACGCCATCAGGCCCAGAACAAACAGCACGATCGCTGTGATGATCACCAAGAGAAAGTCATCGAGCCAGACCAGATCGCGCATGACCGGGGTCACAGCAGGTTGAAAGCCGGTGCCGCCCGGTATGGGCTTGCCAACCACGTCTTCCGCTCCAGCCGAGCTGAAGGCCAACACGGCGGCTGCCGCCAATGCTAGGGAGTGAGCCAGTTTCGTCATCTGTCCAACCTCGCAGGTCACGCGCCCAGGCGCCTCATTCAGTTCTGATTTGCAACATAGCCATATTGCCTTAACTCAGCGCAAGGCTTGGCTTTGTGGCATGTTGACGCCTAAGAAGTCGTTGCCCCTTTAGCACCGGAGATTTTGCATGTCACAGGGTGAAACCAGCTTCAGACCCTTCGAGACCGTCTTGGACGAGAAAAATACCCTCGAAATTCTGCGTGATGCTGTCGCAGGGGCGGATGACGGAGAAGTTTTTCTCGAGCGCAGACGATCAGAATCCCTGGTCTTTGACGATGGCAGACTGCGCAATGCGGCCTATGATTCTTCCGAAGGGTTCGGGTTGCGCGCGGTTTTGGGACCGACCGCGGGTTACGCACACGCGACCGATTTGAGCGAGGCGGCGCTGAGACGCGCAGCACAGACCGTAAAACTGGCTGCTCGGGCCGGAGGCGGCGAGATGGCCCCTCCTCCTCCGGGCACAAACAAAGCACTCTATGAGCGGGTCGACCCAGTCGGAGACGAACCATTGGCCGCGAAGATTGGCCTTCTCAAGGAAATCGATGGCTGGCTGCGCGATCGCGACAGTCGGATCGTTCAAGTCACCGCGAGCCTCGCCAATTCGGTCCAAGAGATCGAGATCCTCCGCCCCGAGGGCCAGCGCCTGGCCGATTACCGCCCCCTTTGCCGCATGAACATCGCCGTGATCGTCGAACAAAACGGCCGAAGGGAGTCAGGATCGGCCGGGGCAGGCGGGCGTCATGGTTTGGGCGCGCTGATCGCCGAGGATAACTGGCGCGCCATGGCCGAGGAGGCTCTACGCGTCGCGCTCGTCAATCTCGAAGCCGAGGATGCGCCCGCGGGCCAGATGGATGTGGTCCTCGGCGCCGGTTGGCCGGGCATCCTTCTGCACGAAGCGATCGGTCACGGGCTTGAGGGCGACTTCAACCGCAAAGGCTCC
>JBCDAS010000220.1:0-7368 GCA_039185235.1 Pseudomonadota bacterium | reverse complement strand
GCCCTTCTGGTCATCACGGCCGGGCTTATGGTGGCGAGTTTTGACATCCGAGAGCCGGATTACGGCCAGCTTTCACCAGCGGCCTGGCCCCGCGCGATCCTTGCGGTCATCGGTCTGTTAAGCGCCATCTACCTCATACAATCGCTGCGCCAGGGCCCTGATGAGGCTGATCCAGAAATACCCAAGGGGCTGGTGGCCATAATCTCCTATTGGCGCAATGTCTTCTGGGTCTTTGCACTCTTTCTCGCCTACTTGGTCGCTATTCCTTATTTGGGGATGTTGATAGGCGGGTTGCTGTTTGTCTTTTTGCTTCTGACCGCGCTGGGTGGAGTGAAGAATACGCTCCTTCACATCGCCGTTTCGCTGATCACAATGGGCGGGGTCTGGGCGATTTTCACCTACGCGCTGGATGTGCTCCTGCCCAAAGGTGATTGGACCGGGTTTTGATGCGCGCCCTAGCTGCAATCCTGATCATCTTCGCCTCACCTGCTTTGGCCTGCGAAGCGCCCAGGGTGGTCAAACCCTTTACCGGCGAAGGTCCCTCGGGCGCAATCTATGCGCTCACCGAAACACCAGAGATCCAGGTTCTGGACTTGGTCCTGCATATCTCGGACGGCATGGGTGGCTCAAAGACCGAAGTCCTAGATCCCCTGCCGGGAGGCGGGATTGGTGCCGCACATATCTGCGCACCCCTCAAAATGTACCGACGCACTCAGCCTTCGGATGAGGTCGATTGGCGGAAGAGTAAGGGGGTTCTCTTGGGCATCGTTGGCCAACAAGTCGATGCCTTTGCCGATTACCACCTCCTCTATCCCGAAGCTTTTGACGAGATCCGCGCACGTGGCCAGTTCCGCTGGCTGGAGGCAAGACGCCATGTCGCCTTCAGCTGGCCCAGCAGCGCGCCCCGGTTTGGCTCGCCCGCTTTTGGCGAAGTGCTAAGGTTCTACTTCCAGCGGTTCGGCGAGGCTTGCGGAGACTGGCTCCTGGTGCGCCCAACGCAAATTCTGATCCCCGCCTGCGAGCAGAGCTAAGGAGCGCGAGATGGTTTTCGACAACCTGATGCTGGCCTTTGCCGAAGTCGGCAATCTCTGGACCCTAATGTTGATGATTATTGGGGTGGCAACCGGGCTGCTGGCCGGCTCGGTCCCGGGGTTCACAATCGCGATGGCAGTGGTGTTGACCCTGCCTTTCACTTTCGCGATGCCACCGGCCCAAGGGCTCGCGACCATGATCTCGGTCTTGGTGGGCGGGCTCTCTGGCGGGCTGATGTCGGGCATCCTGACGGGGATCCCCGGAACGCCCTCCTCGGTTGCAACGACTTTCGATGGCTTTCCCATGGCGCGCCGCGGAGAACCTGGCTTCGCCCTTGGGCTCGGTGTTTGGTCTTCGTTCTGCGGCGGTATGCTCTCGGCGATCATGCTGGTCCTGTTCGCACCGCAACTGGCGCAGATTGGGCTTGAGTTCCAACCATGGGACTTTTTCATGTTGGTCATCTTCGCCCTGACAGTCACGGCGAGCCTTGCGGGAGAGAACCTGATCAAAGGTCTTATTGCAGGCGCTCTCGGCCTTTTGGTGCGCACGGTTGGTGAGGATGATGCGGTCGGTGTGGGCCGGTTCGATTTCGGCTCCGACTACCTCTTGAGCGGGTTTGATTTCATCGCTGTTCTGATCGGCCTTTTCGCCTTTTCCCAACTGCTCTCAGATGTCCGCGACCCGGTGAAGGCGACCCAGGCGCTCACCGACCAGCGCGAGATCAAAGTTCGGATCGAGCATCGCCGAGCAATCCGGGAGCTCCTCAAACGCTGGGTGGTGGTGATCCGCTCCGCGCTGATCGGAATGTTCACCGGCTGTCTGCCGGGCGCGGGCGGATCGATCGCCAACATCCTTGCCTACGATCAGGCAAAGAAGAACTCGAAGGACCCAGACAGCTTTGGCAAAGGCACGCCCGAAGGGATCATCGCGCCGGAGACCTCGAACAACGCAGTCGAGGGTGGATCGCTTACCCCATTGATGGCATTGGGAATTCCGGGCGACGTGACGGCCGCGATCATGCTTGGTGCGCTCTTGATCCATGACATCGTACCGGGCCCCACTTTCATCGCCGAGGAGCCCGTTCTCGCCTATTCGATCTTCATCACCTTCTTTGCCGCGAACTTCATTATGCTGTTCCTGCAGTCCGGTATGCTGAGGGTCTTTGTCCTGGTGACCCGGATCCGGATGTACATGCTGGCGGCTGTGATCCTGGGCTTTGCGACCATCGGGGTCTTTGCGCTGAACAACTCCGCCGATGATCTCTGGACGTTGTTCTGGTTCGGCATCCTGGGCTTTGTGATGCGCATGCTGGGCTTCCCGCTCGCCCCGATGATCCTTGGGGTCGTTCTGGGCAATGTGGCGGAGTTGAATCTGTCCCGCGCATTGGCGATCGACACGGATCTGACGCTCTTCGTCACCCGGCCTTGGGCGATGTTCTTCTTTATCATCGCGATCTTCTCCGCCGCCTTCCCCTGGTATCAGAGCCAAAAGGTGAAAGGCGCCGCCTGGACGAGGTTCTATGGCACCGCCATGCTGATCTCGATCGCGTTGCCGCTGAGCTTGATGGGCGGTGTTTTCCGTCCCGCTCTGGCCGGTCTCTGCGTTGTGATCGCTCTCTACCTTGGCTGGCGCGCCACCCGCCCGGCCCAGGCCTGACAGGTGCTCGATCCTGTCACCATTGCGATGGTGATCGCGACTTTCTTCCTTGGCGGCTTTGTCAAAGGCACGATTGGTCTGGGACTTCCGGTTGTTGTACTGGTGATCCTGGCGCAAGTCATGCCAGTCGCCGATGCGATCGCGGTCTTTGTGATTCCAGGCGTGATTTCAAACATTTGGCAGGCAACGAACGGGCCTTGGCTCAAGCCGTTGCTGCGCCGTCTCTGGCCCTATCTGACGGCTGCGGTCATTGGAATTGTGACGGGGGTGAGCATCTTGGCCGGTGCGAAGTCTGAGAGCACTGTCGCCTTGCTGGGCATCCTCTTGGTGGCCTACTCGCTCTATTCACTGCTCGCGCCGCGCTTGCCGGAGCCGGGGCGCCACGAGGCCTGGATGGCGCCTGCGGCCTCGGGCTCCGCTGGGGTGCTTTTCGGCATGACGGGGATCTTCATTGTGCCGGGGATTTTGTACCTCGAAGCGCTGCGCCTGCCTCGGGACCAGTTCGTCCAAGCCCTTGGAATCACTTTCATAACACTGACCTCGACCATGACGCTGACCTTGGCCGGGTTCGACCTTTTGACCTGGGAGCATGTCCTCTTGTCCCTCATCGCGCTTGGCCCGGTTTTCGCCGGTCTCTGGACTGGGAGGAAGCTGCGTCACCGGATTTCGGAGGACGGGTTTCGCAAGGTCTTCTTCGTCGCCCTTGTCTTCGTCGGCCTGCATATGATCTATCGCAGCGGCGTGGTTTTCTGAGGAGGGTCGCATGACCATCACCGTCGGTATTGCAGGCCTCGGCGCCATTGGAATGCGGGTCGCCAAGGCGCTCGACACGGGCGAGATTGCTGGCATGGAACTGGTCGCTGTCTCGGCACGCGATCGAGAACGGGCGGCGGACCGGGTCTCTGATTTTGCGGTTCCGCCCCGAGTGGTCGCGGCAGAGGATTTGGCTCAACATGCTGATATCATTATAGAAGTTGCGCCCAAGGCGATCTTTGTGCCGCTCGCCTCCTCGGTCATCGAAGCAGGCAAGACCTTCATGCCGCTCTCTTGCGGGGCGCTCTTGGACAATATGGAACTGATTGATCGGGCAAAGGAAACCGGCGCCCGGGTCATCGTGCCAACAGGGGCTTTGATCGGGCTCGACACGGTGCGGGCGATGGCGGTTGGTGAGGTCCACTCCGTCACGCTGCAAACCCGCAAACCGCCGCGCGGGCTGGAGGGTGCGCCGCATTTGGAAGCCAACAATATCAATGTCTTAGACCTGATCGAACCCACGCGCGTCTTTCAGGGCAACGCGTTGGAGGCCGCCCGCGGCTTCCCCGCCAATGTCAACGTGGCCGCGGCTCTGTCGCTCGCCGGGATCGGGCCAGAGCGCACCATGGTCGAGGTCTGGGCCGATCCCGGCATCGACCGGAATATGCAATCGGTGAAGATCTCATCGGATAGTGGTGACGCGGAAATGACGATCCTGAACATCCCCTCGGCCGAGAATCCGCGCACCGGCAAGATCACCGCGTTGAGCGTAATCGCCTGTCTTCAGCGCATGACGGCGACCCTGGTGGCGGGGAGTTAAACCGCGAAAAACGGGGGGCATTTTTTCATAGGTTTTGCGTAGTTCTTTCGTAACTACACCTGTCGGGCGGGTCAGAGGCCCAAAGCGGCCCGGCGTTCGGCGGCAAAAGCCTGTACGAGGCGATCTGCGATCAGGGCCAAGAGGGCCATCGCGGCGCCTGCTGCGATGCCGAGACCCACATCGGCACTGCCCAGCGCGATGTAGATCGACTGGCCGAGACCCGTCGTGCCAATCAGGGCCGCGATCACCAGCATGGCGAAGGCATAGAGGATCGTCTGGTTCAGCCCCAACAGGATCGAGGGTGCGGCATAAGGAATGCGCACATCGAGATAGATCTGCATCGGGGTCGCGCCCGAGGCGATCGCCGCCTCCATCAGATCATCTGGTGTGTTGACGATCCCATGGCGCGTGTAGCGGATCATCGGGACAATCGCATAGGCGCAGATCGCCAACAGGGCGGAGAACTCGCCGATCTGGAAGAACATCAGCATCGGGATCAGGAAGACAAACAGCGGGATGGTCTGGAGCGTGTCGCAGACCGGTTGCAGGATCTTCCACGCGCGCGGGCTGACCGCTGCCAGAAGGCCAAGGCTGGAGCCGACCACGGCACAGACCAACACCGCGGCACCGCAGAGATAGATCGACAGCATCGCCCGATCCCAGAGACCGGAGAGGAGGATTACGACCAAGGCGGTCGCGATGAAAACCGCGAGCCCACGCCCACCCGCGCGCCAGCCAAGGGCAGAGAAGGCGACGATCACCGTTGGCCAGGGGATCTGTGTGATGCCGGTGTGATAGACATAGACCGCCGACATCAGGACAACGCCCGTTGTCAGCCGCCCGCTCGCGATCAGGAGCGCGGAGAGGACGGCGGCAATGCCGAGGACCCAGGCGCTGAGCCCCCAGCTCCACATAAAGCCCCAGGTGAAGGGCAGCACCGCGTCATCCAAGCCGATCCGAAGCGGCAAGAGGCCGTAGAACATCGCGCCGTTCTTCATGGCGTCGAGATTGGCGCCATTGGCCTTGGTGAATTCGGTCAGGCCCGCATCCACTGCATCCGCCACTGGGTTGAGGAGTGTCATCTCGCTGGCCGCAGGCAAGCCACCGATCAGCGTCGCAGCCGTTCCCAGAATGGCGGAGAGGATTGCGAGGCCGGCGGCCATGCGACGGTCGCCTCGCAGTTCGGGCTTGGAGAGTGCAATGCTCATCCGGTCGATCAGGATGGCGAAGACCACGATCACGAGGCCCGCCAGCAGCGCCTGACCGAACTGCGCCTTGCGCATGGTGAGCAGCACTTCCCAGCCGATATCGTTGAAGCCGCCGATCACCGCCGCGATGATCACCATCGAGAGGGCGGCCATCACGCATTGGTTTACGCCGACGAGGATCTGCTGCATGGCGGCCGGGATCTCGACTTGCACGATGCGCTGCCAACGCGTCGTCCCGATCATGCGGGCGGCCTCGCGGATCTCTGGATCGACCCGCTCGAGGCCGAGCAGCACATTGCGCGCCATCGGGGGCGCCGCATAGATCGCCGAGGCGATCAGGCCGACGACCGGGCCGAAGCCGAAGAGCACCAGGAGGGGCGTGAGATAGGCGAAAGTTGGCACGGTTTGCATGACGTCCAGCACCGCCTCGACCGCTTTCTTCAGCCAGGGTATCTCATAGGCCAGGACACCGATCGAGAGGCCAAGCGTGAGCGCCAGCGGGACCGACACGGCGACCAGGCCCAGCGTGCTCATGGACTGCTCCCAATAGCCCGAGGCCAGGATGAAGCCGAGCGCTGCGACCGTCATCAGCGCCATCCATCGCCCGCCGACCCACCAGCCGAGCGCGATGAACCCGCCATAGACCGCAGGCCAGGGCGCTTGCGTCAAAAGCCAGTTGGCGCCCTCCATGGGATAGCTGAGCGCGGCCGAGAAGATCCGGGCGACCGGTTTGGTCCAGTCGAGGAACGCGCCGAGGCCGGAGCCGATCCACTCGGTCACCGGCAGGGTCCATTCCTTTGGCCAGGCGGCGATGGCGGGGATGAAATGCGCCAGAACGCCAAAGGTGAGGCCACCGAGGATGATCACAAGGGCGGTGAGCGTGCCCGGTTGGTGCAACCGCGCCATCACGCGGCATTCGCGCCGAGGGCGCGGACGAGATCCTGGGGCGTGATCCGGCCGATCACGGTGCCCTGGCCGTCACAAACCTGCATGTCGCCGAGACCCTTGGCACAGGCGGTCAGCGCATCGTCCAGGCTCATGCCTGTGCTGAGAGCTGCGCCATTGGCGGCTTCGCCTGGGGCGCAGGGGCTCATGATGTTCTCGACCGTCATCATCTTGCCGCGCGGGATGTCGCGGGCGAACTCGGCGACGTAAGAATCCGCTGGGCTCAGCACGATCTCGGCGGGCGTTCCGATCTGCACGATCGCTCCATCGCGCATGATGGCGATCCGGTCGGCGAGTTTCAGCGCCTCGGCGATATCGTGGGTGATGAAGACGATGGATTTCTTGAGCTCTGCCTGCAGGCGCAGGAATTCGTCCTGCAGCTGGCGGCGGATCAGGGGGTCGAGGGCCGAGAAGGGCTCATCGAGGAACCAGATCTCTGGGTTGACCGCGAGGGACCGCGCGATGCCGACCCGCTGGCGCTGGCCGCCGGAGAGTTGGCGGGGGTAGCTCTCGTCCCGCCCAGCAAGGCCAACCAGCTCGATCACTTCGGAGGCGCGTTTGGCCCGCTCAGCCGAGGAGATCCCTTGCACTTTTAGCGGATAGGCCACGTTCTCGGCCACTGTCATATGCGGGAACAGGCCGAAATGCTGGAAGACCATGCCCATCTTGCGCCGACGCAGCTCGATCATCCGCTTGTCGGGCGCGCCGATGATGTCTTCGCCGTCGATCCGGACATGGCCAGCCGTTGGCTCCAAAAGCCGCGAGAGGCAGCGGATGACCGTGGATTTGCCGGAGCCCGAGAGGCCCATGACGACGAACAACTCACCCGCTTTGACGTCGAAGCTGACGCCACGCACAGCGGGGATCAAACCGTCGGCCTTTAGCCCCTCGGCGATGTCATGCGGGGACCCGGGCCCCCGCAGCTTGTCCTTGTGCCGGGCCGCGCCGTCACCG
>JBCDAS010000219.1:0-7398 GCA_039185235.1 Pseudomonadota bacterium | reverse complement strand
TTGAGTAGCATTTTTTCGGAGGCCTCCGAGGCCGACTTCCGGCGGACAAATATCGAGATGAACGCAACCCTCGATATCGGCTTGTTTGGATCAGAGATTCTTTTCGGCGAGGAGTCGCTCACCAAAATCCCCGGAATGTTCATGGAAGATCGGATCGTTCTCAACATTCCCGGCTACGAGAACGTTGGTCTTTACTTCAACGAGCAAGATCCAAGTTTTGTCCCAGTTCGTCCGGAAAGCGAAGCGGCTCGTTACCTTCCTACTTTGGTTGGGCTAACCAACCAGCAGCTCCAAGACCGCTTTGGGATTTCGTTTTCTGATGCAATCGAGCCAAGCAATGCGGTCGCAGATCCGCTTGTGAGTGGCGGGACGATTGGCACACCACTGCCAGCCTTGCCGACTTATCCACCGCAACCAGACGGTTTCTGGCTCGATTACTTTGCAGCGCTGGGGATCGATGTGAGCCGTCAAGGGGCGCCAGCACCAGATCCTCAGGCAGGTGGCTCGAGTGGATCGCAGACTGGCGCGGGGGCGCAGCAAGGCAGCAGTGGAGATGGGGGGGGCAGCGGTCCGAGCGGCGACCATAGTGGGCATAGCCACGGTATGGGTGGATCGAGCGGCGACGGTGGAACCAGTGCGCAGGATGACGGATCTAGCAGCGGGGGCGGCTCCCAGGGCAGTGCTTCGGGTGACGATCACGGTGGAAATAGCCAGAATGGGGACGGAGCCGGCACCGATGGCGGACCGAGCTCGGAACAGGGTGGGTCTGGCGGCGGGGGCGAAGCCAGCTCCGGTGGCGCAACAAGCCCAGGCAGTGGGGATGGCTCGCACGCCAGTGGACCGGGCGGCGATCACAGCGGGCATGACCAAAATGGGGGCGGAACGAGCGCTGGCGGTGGAGCGGGCCCGCAAAGCGGCGGGTCTGGCAGCGAGGGCGGTTCTCAGGGCAGTGCTTCGGGCGGTGATCAAAGTGCTGGGAGCCAGAGTGGGGGCGGAACGAATTCTGGAGGTGGAACCGGTCCGCAAGAAAGTGCTTCAGGGGGCAGCGGTTCCCAGGGCGGTGGATCAGGTGGCGACAATGGCGGGGATAACGTGGGTTCCGGGGGCACTGCCGCGAACGAAAGCTCTGGAGGCGGGAGTGTCCCGGCTGATCCGGGGCCTGCACCAGCAAGCTCGGGCCAGTTAGAGATCGGCTCGGTCACCGTCCAGCAGTCGAGCCCTGATCAGTGGTTCTCCGTGACATTCTCGCAAGCCATTCCCGATGCGCGGGTGGTGATGGGGCCGCTTAGCCATAATGGCGGCGATCCAGCATTCGCCCGTGTTCGAAATGTCGACGAGACAGGCTTTGAGTTCCAGGTTGAAGAATGGGACTATCTCGACGGTTGGCATGTTGCCGAAACGATTTCTTGGATGGCAATGACCGCTGGTAGCCATACATTGCCGACCGGCCAAACGATTACAGCCGGGCGCGTTACTGCGGCCAATACTGATGCGGTCACAGTCGATCTCTCCGGCTTTACCGAGACGCCCGCAGTCTTTGCTCAGGTGACTTCGGGATCCGGTCCTAATCCAGTTATGAACCGGGTCGATAAGGTATCGACTACTGGTTTCTCAGTCCGGATGCAGGAAGAAGAGGGACTGGATCAGTTCCACGTGCCGGAGACGATTGATTGGATTGCGGTTGATGCCAGCATTGGGGGCTCCGTGGCGCTGGATGCGGTCGATCACTCGGGGACTACTTTTGACTTCGATCTGAGCGGCAATGAAGCGATTTTTGCGGCGATGCAGACCGAGAATGGCTCCGATCCGGCGGTGTTGCGGGTTGAAGCGACGGATGCCTCGGCGTTTATCTTCGTCGACGAGGAACAGTCGCGAGATCGCGAGACTTGGCATGTGGAAGAACAGGTCGCCGTCTTCGTAAGCGACATCGGAACCTACGACCTGGCCTGAGGCCGTCAGCAGGGGCGACATTTTTTCGGGAATAACTCTGCCCCCCATGCGTTCATCACAAGAAGGCGCGAGGAATCGCCCTTTTCCACCGGGTTGTTTGACGCCTGACCGCGTCTACGGCCCATCGAGAGGAGTTTTTGTGCGTGAGTGCACGACGAGACGCGAAGCGGCAAATCGTTTAGAGCTTCGCGCATTCGTAGGGGTAGACGGAACAAAGATGGAGCGGTTGATAGAAGAGGCGACTGAGATCCTCGGTATTTCAGGCCAGTATTCGAAGTTGAAGAGCGGTGGATGGGGTGTGACGCCGGGAGGTGATATCCAACTCTCGATCCGCCTGAATGAAGAGCAGGATCGTATCGTCTTGGAACATCATCTCGGAGACCTGCCGAGGCGCAACCGAACCACGTTGTTGGAGACGTTGTTGCTGTTCAACCATGCCAGCAACGATTTGACGGGAATGCGGACGGGCCTCACCTTTGAAAAACGGGCGGTCATGCTGGCGGACCTGCCTCGGGAGGTGGCTGATGGCCCAGGTTTGGCGCAACTCATCGAGGCGACTCTGCAGAAGGCGCAGCTCTGGCGTCAGTTGTTCGAAAAAACCGCATCCCCAGGCGATCCTAGCATCACAGATCGGCCTTTATGATCGCTGGATTGCTTTGCAAGATATGGGCAAGATACCGCCCTTCCGTCGCACCTCTGTCCGAGCGAAGTTCACACTCAGCGTTCGTTCTTAAGGTATCCGTGTGCTCAATCGCGAGCGCTCGACATTCAGGCGGCGTTTGATCCTAATTCTCAAGGCTTTGAAGCCGCATGATACAAATTCTTGGAGGGCAAGATCCGTTTTCAATCTTGAATTGATCCCTCCTCCGGCTCCAACAGGTTCGCTTCGGGCATCTTGAGTTGAAGCTTCTTGGTTCCTACATAAAGGATATGGTTGCCTTCGTGATCAGAGTAATGGGATGCTGCAAATCTATGAGTGGCACCCCTGAGAATTAGCATGGCTCAAAGATCGCAGAACAGCCATGAGATCAAGCTGATTGCACCCCAAACTCTCCCGCGTCGTTTTCTGCTTGGCGCCGCGCTGGCTGGCGCGTCGATCGGATTGGCAAGCTGGGCTGGGTGGGTCGGCAGCTTGGATGCGCCGGAAAGCGCTGCATTCCGTTTCTCCCGCGGAGTGAGCTTTGCACCGGGTGAAGAAGACCGGCTAAGAGCTTTTTTGGACGCGGTAGCTGCAGAAGAACGCTTTGGTCTGCGCATCGTCGGCCATTCGGGGACTGAAGGTGATCCAGAGGCAAATCGAGTGCTCTCGGAAAATCGGGCTGAAACGGCTCGAAGTCTGGCTCTTGCAATGCAGATCCCGCCAGAGCGGATCCTTTTCGTGGGCGGGCTCGGCGGCGCAGCACCGCTTGCCCAACAGGACGAAGAAACGGCGCGTGAGTTGCAGCGCCGATTGGCGCGGGTTGAGGTGACTGTGGTGGTGCAATGAGGGTTTCTGCAAGGACTGGGCCACCAGCGCTATGTGCAATATGCGCAGTTGGAGCTGCAATCATATTTGCAGACCTGGTCCGCTTGCCGATGATCTTTCCGGGCTCCGACGCGCTCCTACTGGCCGGACTCACGCTCGCCCTGGCGTTCGGATTGGGCCTGATGCTGCCCGATCGAATTGTCTTTACCGAGGCTGAGTTGCTGCGTGAGACACTTCGCCTGCGTGGCGCTGGATCGGCAGAAAATGCAGAGCGGGTGATTGTGCGGATCGTACGCGCGCGCGCCTACGCGCGGCGAATGCGCGATGCAGATAATGGGTTTCGCGCAGATCTACGCGCTTTGGTCGAAGAAGTAGCCTCGGATCTGGACCAGATCGCCGCACGCATTCTTGAGCGTCCGCGCGAGACCTCGGACACGACTGCGCTCTTGGCGCGGGCAGGGCTTGCGGTCGAGGCGGTCGAGCGTCACTCCGAGATCCGGCGTGATAGCACGAATGGCAATGAAGACCTCGTCCAAGAAACCCGCGATCGCGTGATCGCGACTTTGAGGCACTTGGCCGATGTGATGGACGCGACGATGCGTCAAAGGGTGATGCAGAAAGTCACCGATTTGGGGGTCACCACCGGCGTGGCGGATGACCTCTATGAAAGCATGAAGGGAAACGACAGATGACACGTTTCGCAGTTCTCGCGAGCCTGATGGCACTCACAGCCGGTCTGGCCAGCGCGGCAGAGTATATCGACGGCAAGCCTTTGAATGAAGTTGTCGCTGAGGATGTGCGCACATGCCGGGGCGGGCAGAGCGTCGCGATGCCAGTGATTGCCTGGGGAGCAGATGGCGTGACAATCCATGCAAATGGAGATTCCCTGACGACCGAGGCTGGGATCTTTGCCGATGCGGGCTGGGATGTCTCGCTCGAGGTGGTCGACGACTTTGCCGAGCAGGTTCGACGCTATATGCGCTGTGACAGCCCGTTTTTGCGGGGCACACTGGGCATGTTGATGGCCGCCGCTCCGGTCACCGAGGCTCAGACCGAGACTGAGCTGCAGGTGATCTACAAGCACAGCTGGTCGGCGGGCGACGGGATTGTGGCTGCGAGCGGGATCAAGAGTGTTGCAGACCTGCGTGGCAAAACCATTGCGATCCAGGCCTATGGGCCACATGTCGACTTTGTCGGGCGGATCCTGGCGGATAGTGGTCTTTCTTTTGACGACGTGAAAGTCGTCTGGACACGGGACCTGACGGGTGAGAGCGCCTCCACCCCCGTCCAGGCGCTAGCCGATGGTGAAGTGGATGCGGCAGCGATGATCCTGCCGGATGCCCGGGCGCTCACCAGCGGAGGGACTGTTGGTACCGGAGCAGAGGGTTCTGTGAAGGGGGCGACCATCTTGTTCTCCACCCAAGAAGCCGCTGCCGTGATTGGCGACTACATCGCTGTGCGCAGGGACTATTTCGAGGCCCGTCGGGCTGAAGTCCAGGCGATGGTCGCGGGCCTGTTTCGAGCCGAGGAGCGGATGCGCCAATTCATGGCAGATCCGTCTGATCCAAGGCGCGAAGTGCTCGCAAAGTTGATGGCGGATGAACTTCTGGGCGGTTTGCCACCAGAAGAGGGGGTCTTCCTCTGGCAGGATGCGATCACTGATGGCTGGGTCGGAAATGTCACCCATTTCACGAATCCAACCGACCCGCGCCGTTATGATCAACTGACCCAAGAAGTGAATATCGCGCTGCGCGGTGCCGGGCTCTTGGCACAACCTTATGAATTGGATCACGCCGGGTGGAGCTTTGACGAGATGGCTGACGGGCTTGAGAGCGTCTCCGCCCGCCAGATCGCGTCATTTGACCCCGATGCCGCAGCTCAGGCCGTGACTGACCTGCGCCGCAAGGGTCTGATCGAGGATGCCACAAAGATCGAGTTCCGGGTATTTTTCGAACCGGATTCGCAGCGCTTCCCAGCGGATCTCTACGAGGATGACTTTCAGGAAATGCTCCGGCTCGCAGCGACCTATAGTGGGGCGATCATTACGCTAGAAGGCCATGCCGATCCGCTTCACTTCTTGCGCCGCGAGAAAGAGGGTGCCGATCCAAAAGAGCTACGTGCGATCCGCACCGCGGGCAAAAACCTGTCACTGCAACGCGCCCAAGCCCTGCTGGCTGCTCTCGAGCAATATGCGACCGGTACCGGCATTGCGGTGAACGTGGATCAATTCACATTGGATGGTGTTGGTATTTCGGCACCCAAGCACAACCCTCCACAATCCGAGCAGGAATGGCGCGAGAACATGCGGGTCGTGGTCCGTGTGCTCACCACCCAAGCCGAAGCCACAACCTTTGCCCCGCTTTGAGGAGATTGCCCATGAGAGCTCTCATTCCCATGCTGATCGGCGGGTTGTTTTTAGCAGCCTGCGAAGAAGAAGCGGAACAGAAGGTGCAAGTCGATCCGGCCTATACCCCGGATTGGAGTGCGATTTCCGCCTGGCCTTGGAAGTCCGGCGAAGTTGAAGGCAGCCCTGAAGCTGGGCGGCTCACAACCGTGATCGTGCTAGATGACAGCACCTCGATGCGCGAGACGATCGAGGACGCAAAAGGCGCCGTGATCGCCGCCGTTTCGCAACTGCCCGAAGGCACCCATCTAGCGGTCTTTGCGATGAACAATGGCGCAGTCGTGGATATGGGACCGGTTGAACAAGTGCGGCGTCGGCTGCCGCAGGCGCTTGGACCGCTGCAGGTCCAAGGGGCAACACCTCTTGGGGAGAGCCTTGCCCAAGCCTATAGGCGGCTGGAGACCGAGGCGATCCGCCAGCGCGGCTTTGGCACCTATCGCGTTGTCCTGACCACGGATGGTCAAGCCAGTGACGAGGTGGTGCTGACCGATGTGTTGCAACAGGTCGTCACTAAAACGCCGGTTGAGATTGTAACCATCGGGATCGGTATCGAGGGCGGACATGTACTCAACATGCCAGGGGTGGTCACGTATACGGGTGTCAGTGACGTTGGAGCCCTAGCCGATGCGCTGGCGGGATCAGCGGCGGAGCGAACCACATTTACCCCGGTGACCGCGTTTGAGGAGACAAACTGATGGGCCGGCAGCTCTTGGAGTGGAGCGAATGGGCGCCGGGGCTCGACACCGATGAGATGACCTTGGCTGAAGTTCTTGCGACCCTACCTGCGGCCAATGCCGACGACGTGCCGGAGATCATCAAGAAGTACGAGAACCCCTCCAGCCCCGATGCGCTTCCAGGCGCGATCGAGTTGGACCGCCATGATTGCCTCCATGTGATCCTTGGGCGAGGGCTCAGGGTTCAAGACGAGGCTTTTGTGATCGGCGCCACCATGGGGGCTGCGTCTGACATAACCGCGGAGCTTGTTGAACGGTTCATCGAGATCTCAACCACGCTCTACCCGCCCCATTGGCGCTTTGAAGAGGCGCATATCCCGAGTTACCGGCTGGGTGTCGGCTTCTCCCGCGATATGCTGGCGGGGCGGGATCTGCATCTGACCCCGTTCGAGACTGAGCCTTTTCAGAACCAAACGGTGCGTGAATTGCGCGACAATCTCGGCCTCGTGAAAGAGGAGATGCGCGCCTATTTCCGCAAAGAGGAACTCTTGGTCCCTGGCACCCGTGCTTCTCGGCGACTGGACACCTCGGCGAAGCGTACGGATCAGAGCCTGAAGTAATCCCTCGTGCCGTTACCCAACGGGAGACCTACCATGGCTGGAAAGATCGCTAGAACCTCTTAGTTGGCTAAGGAAAGCGACCAGAAAGGGAGCAGTATGGCGCGGCTAATAGTGTATTATGCCCATCCGGGGCATCGCCATTCTCGGGTGAACCGCGCCATGTCCGAGCGGGCTCAGGCAATAGATGGGATCACTTTCATCGATCTCTACGCGCTCTATCCGCGCCATGATATCGATATCGCGGGCGAGCAAGCGCGGGTGCTGGATGCCGATGTGATCCTCTTC
>JBCDAS010000218.1:0-7424 GCA_039185235.1 Pseudomonadota bacterium | reverse complement strand
TCACCAAAGCCTCACCCGCGTCATTGCCGCGCTCAAGCATCTGATCGTACTTGAAGCCCGCTTCAGCGGCTGTCTTGATCGCTCCGAGCGCAATCACCGTCGCATTCAGTTTTGCCTGCATTTCCGCATCCAGTTCAGGATCGGCCGCCTTCACCAGCTCTGACAATGAGGCGCCCGAGACAATGCGGCCATCGATCCGGGTGTAGCTGCCCATGTAGACATTCCGAATGCCGAGGCCGTCATAGAAATGGTCGTTATGGGTGTTGTCGGCAAAGCAGCTATGCTCCTCTTCTGGGTCGTTTAGCATAAGGCCGAGGCGCATCCGCTCCCCCGCCTGCTCTCCGTAGGAAAGTGAGCCCATGCCGGTCAGGATCGCGACGACACCGGCGGCGGGATCATCGGTCAGGGTCGTGCGACCCTCGCCACCTTCTGCGAATTGTGCAGTGATCCACTCCAAGTCCGAAACCATCAGATCCGTTGCGGCTTTCAGGTAATCGCCCCGACGATCGCAATTGCCGCCTGTGCAGGCATCGCCTTTCGCGTAATCGGTCCAAGGGCGCTCACCAGCCCCGACGCCATGGCCGTTCAAGTCCTGTCCCCAAAGGAGGAACTCAATCGCGTGATAGCCCGTTGCGACATTGGCCTCGATCCCATCGGCTTCATGCAGGACATTCTCCAGCAGATCAGGGGTGATATTGGTCGCGTCGATGTCTTTGCCCGAAAGCGTGAATGCCGGGTTTGCGATCACATTCAATGCGGCGAACTCGTTCTCTTCTGTTGGGCCGCCATAGGATGCATCAACATAGTCGATGAGACCCTCATCCAGTGGCCAGGCATTCACCTTACCTTCCCAGTCATCCACGATCGCATTGCCAAAGCGGAAGACCTCGGTCTGCTGGTAGGGCACACGCGAGGCGAGCCAAGCATCCTTGGCGGCCTGCAGCGCCTCTGCCGATGGCGATGCGATCAACGCGTTGACTGCGCCTTGCAACACCTTGGCGGTCGTTAGGCTGTCGGCGTATCCTGCCTCGGCGATATCCGCATAATTCGCCACAACCGCAGCCTTATCCGCGGCGAAGGCTGGAAAGGCCAGAGCGGTGGCTGCGGCTGCCATGGCCAGTTTGGAAGGTCTCATTGCATTATCCTCGTTAGTGTAGACGATTGGGGATGGGGTCTTGTTGGACCGGATGCGTTTGCACTTGGTCATGTTGCGGGCTCATCAGCTTAAGCGAGCGCGCGAAGCCCTCAGCGCTGCGAGCCGCCGCGAGTGCATGCTTTGCATCGACGAGGAGCGCTGCGAACAAAAGCGTGTCCTGCTCCTCGCCATCCAATGCGGCGCCAATGAGGTTTGCGAAAACCGACTCATCGGCACCGAAGCATTTGCTCTGAACGGTATGGCGCATCATTGGCCGGCTCCGCCGCTCGGATATCAATTTGCACAGGTCGCCCAGGTTCTGCATGGCCAAACGGCTTTCGTGCGGGCCGAGGAAGGACGCGAAGTCGTTCCAAACGTGATCTTGATACGCTGGGCCGGAACACCAGAGTCTGAGATATTGGACCGCCGCGGCTTCGACGAAGGGCAATTCGATCAAATAGCCGACCGGAGCCGCCCCGCGCGGTGTCTTACCTTTGGTCATTTCGTGAGAAGCAGTTTGCCTTGCCGCGTCAATCGCAGCGTGTAGATCTGATCGTCGAGCATGATCGCTGCCACCCGCCCACCTTGCAGCAGATCTTGGGCCAGGTAGGTTGGAACCTGGACCTCCCGATCGCTCGGCGTGTCCTTCAAGGTAGGATTGGTCTCGCCGATCATTTCGTGACCCTGAAGTGGTAGCTAAATGCTTCGCAAACGCTCGGTGAGCCAGACGGATTGGCTCTGCGCAACGAAGCGACTTCTGGGCTGTCATCCTCTTGTCTCTTCCGCATGGTTCGCTGCGTGCATCCGCTCGGATCGCCCATCACACACTCCCAAAGGGTTGAAAGGTTCGGGCTTGTTCGCGCGGAACTCGCGAAGTGGCTAAACACTGTAAGCCTGAGCGAAACGCTCAGACATGTCAATCTTATAACTCCGGTTGGCAGCCGTGCCAGACCAGCCCGGCGAGGTGCAAAGCCAAAAAGCACCCACAGAAGAAGTCGCTTGCCGGAAGACGCGGGAGCGCTTCTCCATATGCGAAATCCTTGAAATTCTGAGTTTCTTTGGCAATGGTGTTGGTTTAACGCAGCCGCGGCACGGAAAATCGTCGATGCTTCATCAGTTCGGGAGCTTGGAGGTTGATACCGACCAGATGCGTGTGACCCTCTCGGGAGAGGCGGTCAAGTTGCGCCCTAGGCCATACTCGCTGCTGGAGTTTCTGATCCAGAACCAGGATCGGGTCGTCTCGAAAGCGGAACTGATAGAAGCAGTCTGGCATGGCAAACTTGTCTCGGATGCCGCTCTGACAAGCGCGCTCAGAGAGCTGAGGACAGCGATTGGCGATCCCGGGGGTGCGGAAGGTCTGATCCGAACCTTCTATGGCCGAGGCATGAGGTTCGTTGCTCCAAAAGAGAGGGTCGATCGGGCGTTGCGGCCAATTAGCAGCAACACTGAAATCGGACGCGAAAAGAGTGTGGTTGCGATTCTGTTATGCGAGGTCCTTTCAAGCGATCCAGAGTTGCAGCTTCTCGCTGATGCGATTTCCGATGAGATAATCGCCAAGATGTCGCGATTTGGGTTGATCGGCGTTTTGGCGCGCAGTTCGACCTACTCCCTGCGTGGCCTCGCGCTTTCAGCCAAACAGATCGGCGAACGCCTGGGAACGAACTATGTGATTGAGAGCAGCCTTCGCCAGGTCGGCACGTCGATCCGGTTCACCGCGCATCTCGTCGATGTTGAGAGCGAGACCTATGTCTGGACTGAGAGTTTTGATCTCACTGCCTATCATCGAGCTCGGGACCAAGACGTCGCGACGACTACAGTCGCGACCTCGGCGATTACCGTAATTTATGAATGCGACGGAAAACGTGCCGTCACCAAGCCGTTCGAGCAGCGCACAGCTTGGGAGCAATACTGCATCGGCTACTCGATCTTCTGCACGCTGGATCCTAATCGCCAGGCGAAAGCGGAAGCCTGCTTCGCCGCTGCGGTGAACCTAAAGCCAGATTTTGGCGAGGCGTATGCTACATGGGCCTACGCAATCTGTGTTCGCTCGATTATCCCGGAAGTGGATCCGGGTGAAGTCCGTCTGCGACAGGCCCGCCAGAACGCGTTGGAGCTTGCTCAAAAAGCTCTATCAATCGACCCGCGCGTTCCTTTTTCTTGGGTTGCCCTCGGCAGGTGTCATTTCGCCCTTGGTGAACTGGAAGAGGCGATCTCAGCGTCTCGAAAGGCGCTCGACTTGAATCCAAACCTTGGCTGGGCTCACAATGTTTTGGCAATCGCGGAGAATGAGCGAGACAGGCCCTAGGAGGCAATCCAGCATTTTGATGCAGTTTTGCGTACGAGCCCGCAAGACTCGCTGCGCGTCGTCGCGCTGGGAGGTAAAGGGATCGCCAAGGTTATGATGGCGGATTACGAGGGTGCAATTGCCCTCTCCCGGGCGGCCCAGCTGCTCCCTGATGCGGGCCTCACGGCCCATCTAGGAGAGGTTTGCGCGCTTGGCCATCTTGGGCTGTTGGACGAGGCGAGAGATGCTGTCGAGCGCGCGATCGGCACCTATGCTGATTTTGGCATCCAAGCCGTTATCCGCCAGTACCCTTTTACGAGCGATCGTGTGCGGCGCCACTTGATCGCGGGGTTGGAGCGCGCGGGCCTCACGTCCTGATCCTACACTCCTTTGGCTTAGGCATAGGGCGAGTTACTGTAGGCGGTCCCGCTACGAGCCCGCCGAGCCAACTTCCGGAAAGGTTTGTGCCTCATGTGTAAGTTTAATCAGGGGCGGTTTGATGATGCTGCCACTCTTCGCCCAAAATTACAGCACACCCGAGGCCAAAAGGTCTGATAATTAAGCAGCCCTCACTTTTTGGTCGTTTTGAAGACATTTTTGCTTGTCTGGTGTTTGCGCAAATGCACCATCTGGCGTGGCGCGAGAAGCTTCCGTCTTGCGCCTTGATCTAGATTAGCCAGGCAGTGGCGCGGGCGTGACGACTTTGGGGGGCCCGAAGACTATCCGACACCAATCCGACTTGGCACAAAATTGCAATGGAGGTGCATCATGATCAAATCTTGGAAAGCCCTGATTGGCGTGTCGCTCGGCGCGTTTGCTTTGACATCGCAAGCCGAGGCCGCTGATTGTCCGATCAAAGTCGGTGTTTTGCATTCGCTCTCTGGGACGATGGCGATCTCGGAGACCACGTTAAAGGACACCATGCTTCTGCTGATCGACCAGCAGAATGCCAAAGGCGGCGTGCTCGGCTGTCAACTCGAGGCTGTGGTTGTTGATCCTGCTTCGGATTGGCCGCTCTTTGCTGAAAAAGCCCGCGAATTGCTGACCGTTCACGAGGTCGACGTGATCTTTGGCAACTGGACTTCGGTGAGCCGAAAATCCGTGCTGCCGGTGATCGAGGAGTTGAATGGTCTCCTCTTCTATCCGGTCCAGTACGAGGGCGAAGAGAGCTCGAAGAACGTCTTCTACACCGGTGCCGCGCCTAACCAACAAGCGATCCCGGCGACGGACTACTTCCTCGATGAGCTTGGTGTTGAGAAATTCGCACTCTTGGGCACGGACTATGTCTATCCGCGCACGACCAACAATATCCTAGAGAGCTACCTGCAATCGAAGGGCATTGCCGAGGAAGACATCTTCGTCAACTACACACCCTTCGGCCATTCGGACTGGTCGAAAATCGTTGCCGACGTAGTGGCGCTCGGTGCCGACGGCAAGAAAGTCGGCGTGATCTCGACCATCAATGGCGATGCGAATGTGGGCTTCTACAAAGAGCTGGCAGCAGCCGGCGTCTCGGCCGATGACATCCCAGTTGTGGCCTTCTCGGTCGGTGAAGAAGAGCTTTCGGGCCTCGACACCGCGAACCTCGTGGGTCACCTCGCAGCCTGGAATTACTTTCAATCGGCCGATGCTGAGATCAATTCGGATTGGGTTGCCGCCTGGAAAGAGAAGATGGGCGAAGAGCGGGTGACCAACGACCCGATGGAAGCGCATTTCATCGGCTTCAACATGTGGGTGAATGCAGTCGAGGCTGCCAAAACCACCGATGTCGATGCGGTCCGCACCGCGATGTACGGCCAAGAGTTCCCGAACCTCACCGGTGGCACGGCTGTGATGCTCCCGAACCACCACCTCGCCAAGCCGGTCCTGATCGGCGAGATCCAAGAGGACGGCCAGTTCGACATCATCAGCCAAACCACCGAAGTTCCGGGCGATGCCTGGACTGACTTCCTCCCGGAATCGGCGGTTCTGAAGTCAGACTGGAAAGAGCTTGGCTGCGGCATGTACAACACCGCAACCAATACTTGTGTCCAGATCAAGTCGAACTACTGATCCACGCCTAAGACGCGCCCCCGGCCCGTCCGGGGGCGGACATGCCGCCTGCCCTTCCTCGGGGGCAGGCTTCTTTGCCGATAGGACGCGTTTATGCCCCGCCTCATCGCCGCTTTGCTTTTCGTCCTAAGTCTATTGGCCCCAGCCGGTGGGGCGGCAGCGTCTGAGATCGAGGCGGTCCTTGAGACACATACGGCGATCATCCAAAAGGGCTCGCGCAAGACGATCCAACCGGCGATTGATGCGCTCGCGGGCAGCGGCTCACCCGAAGCCGAAATGATCTTGGAGCGCTGGCGGGCGAAGGAGCTCTGGGCTCGCAAGGCGGATGGCAAGTTCTTCCTGGCCGAACGAATCGACAGCAAGACCTATCGTCTGCTGGATCTCCTCACCGGCGCGGAAATCGAAACGGTCGCCAAGCGTGACCTCAAACAGATCAAACCTAATAGCGGGGTGCGCGCCCTGATCTCCGCCGCCCTGGTGCAATTCCAACTCTCCGCCCCGGACCCGGCGAAGCGGGCAGAGGCGCTGGACGCGCTGGAGCGGGATGCCGATGCGTCCCACCTCCCCGCGCTTAGGGCGGCGGTTGAGACAGAAACTGATCCTGACCTGCTGGCCCGGAAACAGCGGCTGGAACGCCTGCTGACGGTGCGCTTCGGCGAAACCGAGGCGGAGCGGATAACAGCGATCCAAGGCTTTGACGGCGATCTCGGCGTCGACGCCCGCGCGGCGCTGAACCCGCTGGTGGCGACGGAAACCGCCGTGGCCGCCGAGGCGCCCGACGCAGCCGAAATTGCTCGCCTGCTCACCCCTGGCGAGGATCTGCCGCGCGATGAGGCCTACCAGTTGCTGGTCGACGCAGGCCTAGCGCTCCCCCGGATCGGCCGCGCCGCCCAACGCGAGGCCCTGATTGCCCAAATCGATGCGGGCCTAATCGGCGCCACCCCTGTGGCCAGCCTGAACACCAACGAAGCCCGCGACCGGGCCTATGCGGCGCTGGCCGAGGCGGGCTTGGTCCCCCCTTCGGCGACCGAGACGGACGTCACGAACGCCCTTAGCAACCATACCTTCTATGAACGCTACAACGCCGCCCCGATCCCCGTGGCGATCGTTGCCAACGAGATCCTCAACTCCATTGAGCGTGCTGTTTTCGTCAACCAAATCATCGACTTATCGCTGGACGCCCTCAGCCTAGCGTCGATCTACTTCCTCGCCGCCATCGGCCTCGCGATCACCTTTGGCGTCATGGGGGTCATCAACATGGCCCATGGCGAATTCATCATGATGGGCGCCTATACGGGCTATGTCGTCCAGCTTCTAATCCCCGACTACACAATCTCGATTCTGGTCGCCCTGCCGGCTGCCTTCCTGGTCACCTTCGCCGCCGGGGTCGCCATGGAGCGCTTGGTGATCCGCTGGCTCTACCACCGACCGCTCGAAACCTTGCTGGCGACCTTCGGGATCTCCATCGCGCTCCAGCAAATCGCCAAGAACATCTTCGGCACCCAGGCCCGCCCGCTGACCGCGCCCGATTGGCTCTCCGGCGCATGGCAGGCGGCGTGGACTTTCGTGGCTTGGGGCGTCTATCAGGGCGCGCTCCTGGCGCTGCACCGGGCCTTCACCGGGCGACACGGGCGCTCTGGCGAGGGCACCCGGCGCAGCCTCGGGGTCTGGCTCATACGGCTTGTGTCGATTGCGGCCTTCTTTCAGGTGGTCTGTTATGGCTGGCTGCTCTTCCGCGCCACGTCATTCGCCCAGATCACGGATTTCACCGCCCGCCTGGTCGGACTGGCAGAGGCGCCTGCTGGCGTGAGCATGCCTACACCGGCCTTTGCCTCCCTGCTCGGCCTTGGGCTTCTCTTTGTCTGGGACGTGCTCACAGAATGGTCAGGCAATGTGCGCTTTTATGCCGGCTGGCCTATGGTGATCCGGGCCGCGCTTTATGCTGGGATGATC
>JBCDAS010000217.1:0-7486 GCA_039185235.1 Pseudomonadota bacterium | reverse complement strand
TTCGAGATAAAGGACGAAAGCGCATTGAGCGTGGTCGTCTTACCAGAACCCGTACCGCCAGAGATCAGGACATTCAGACGGCAGCGCACGCAGGCATGGAGGAAAAGCGCCATCTCCTCGGTAAAGGCGCCCCCTTCGATCAGCTTCTCCACCGTAAACGGTGCCTTGGCGAACTTCCGGATCGAGAGGAGCGGGCCGTCGACCGCACAAGGAGGGACCATCGCGTTGACCCGCGACCCATCAGCGAGGCGAGCGTCAACCCAGGGCTGGCTTTCATCAACACGGCGACCAACCGCTGCGACGATCTTGTTGATCACCCGCATGAGGTGCGCGTTGTCTTTGAACTGAGTATCGCTCAGCTCCAGCTTACCGCCCCGCTCGACGTAACACTGGTTGTAGGTGTTCACGAGAATATCCGTGACACTCTCATCGGCAATCAGCGGCTCGAGCGGCCCGAGGCCGGTGACCTCATGGACCAGATCCTTGACCAGTTTCTCAAGCTCAATCCGGTTGAGGACGAGATCCGTTTCAACCAGTTCCTCTCGGACAATGTCATGGATCTCTTGGCGCAGCTCGGACTCGCTGACCCGCTCGATGACGGAGAGGTTTAGAGTATCCAGCAGTTTTGTGTGCAAATGCACTCTCAGGTCGAGCAGACGCTTGCGCCGACGCGCATCGTTCAGCGCACTTTCTGACATATTGCCCGAGCGCACTGGTTGGGTGCGCGTGGCGATCAGTTCCTCGACATTCGTAGCACGTGGAGCCGTCGGCACTTGGGCATCCGCCGTAGGCTCCTCCGGCACTGCGGCAGGGCGCATTTCCTCCGGCTGCACATTCTCCTTCGGCTTTACGCTGCGGTCCCCACCTTGCGTCTCACGGATCCGACGAAACATCCAACGTTCCTCCTCGTCTCAGATCTAGCTCTCCGATGCCTTTGCCTCGACTTCTTCGCTGGCCAGCACTTTCTGCGCGATCTTCGCAACTTCACGGCGCAGCGGATTGGTTTTTGCTGCCTCAGCCAGCGGAACGCCCTGATCGCAAGCATTGATCACTTGGCGCCCGCCATCAGGCAACAAGAATGAAAAATCGAGCCCGAGCGATTCGGCGACCCGCTTGACGCGCGCCTTGCCCGAAAGGTCGGTCAAACCCGGTGCACGGTTGAGAAGGAAGACCAGCTTCTCCAACCCCATATCCTCGGACTTCAGTGTCCGGATAAAGCGGAACATGTTCTGGGCCGATCGCATATCGATCTCCATGACCGCATGGAATTCGTCCGAAGCATTGTAGACCTGCTCCGACCAACTCATCAGCGCTTGCGGCATGTCGATGACCACATAGTCGAACATGTCGCGCGCATGATTCACAATCGCGGCCACGTCATTCGGTGAAACGATGTCAAGCGGCAGCGCATCCCGAGGCGCGGTCAGGACATGCAGTCGATCATTATAGGTCGACAGGGCCTGGGTGAGACCGGTTTGATCGAGGGTGGATGCTTCAGAGACCAGTTCATAGACCGCTTCCCGGCGCGGCACATCAAGAAATGTCGCGACCGAACCGTATTGGAAATTGAAGTCCATCAATAAAACCCGGCGCCCGTCACGGCGCACGAGATTTGCGAGCTCCCAACTCAGATTAACCGCGTAAGTGCTTGCACCAACCCCGCCAGCAGCACCGTAAACCGTTATAATACGACCTTTTCTGACGACTTTACCACCAGATGTCGGGATCCCACGACCACCGCTTGAGCGCAGTAAACGCATGCGGTTGATCGATTCTGACAGCGCGCCCTCGGGCTCGGGATAGGGCGCGAACTCCGCCACACCTTCCCGTAGGAGTGAATGCATCGTTCGCGGAGAGACGTCGCCGCACACCAAAAGAACGAGGAGCTCTGCATTGCGGGCAAGGCGGACCAGTTCGGTCGACGCTTCCACAGCTTCCGGCTCATCCGAGCTCAGCGTAACGATGGCGATTGTACGTTCGCTTTCGGCGTTTTGAAGAGCGTCCTTCGCTTCGTTCAGCGAAACTTCAAGCCACGCATCCGCACCAAACTCTACATCCAATTCTTCGGCAAGCTGATCAATCTCAGCGAAACCATCCGCGAATACCAAAGCCTCAGGAGCAGTCTCCTCGGTCTCGCGTCTAAATGACAAGGCCATTCTGTTCATGTCCGTTTCATTCTCGCTCGCTGGTGATCATGGCAGCACCGTACGCAACACATACCTCAAACGCGCTGATCAGCGTTCGTACGAAACCGGAAAACGCAGCAGATCCGAAAGGATCAACCGAACAAGCGCTCTGGTCAAGTGATGGATGGCTCACGTCCTCGTATTGCAACGCGATCACGGGGGCGGAGAACACAAGGGCATTGCTCCCGGCCCAAGGCCAAGCTGTGCTCCTTTCACCCAGTCTCCACATCGCAAGCACCCCACGCCCTCGCGGGCCCATAGAATTCGTCACCAGACACAATCATCCGGGTCTCGTGTAATTTAGGTGAACACGCGATCGATGCTCGCCTCGTGTCTACAGTCGGTCTACAGCCGACATGAGGCACAATCTAGGCCGCTCTGTGATCAAACACGCCGTTTAAAGCCCAAGACTGCTCACACGCGATCATCCGCCAGCGTCGGCTTCCTGCACCGTGAGACCACCCGCTTGATAGAAGTTATAGAGGCGCTGAGCGATTTCGCCATCCAGACCATCGCCGACATAACCCTGCTCGAAGCCAGCGACTGTCGTCACGGCGCGCCGGTTGCGCTGTTCGCGATCCTCCGTCTGTACGACCGGCTCGGTCTCACCTTTTGATTCGACGGCATCCAAGCGTTTGCGGCTGACGCCTTGACGGGCGAGGTAGGAGACGACGGTACGGGCCCGGCGAAGACCAAGGCCCTCGTTGTAACGCTCGGTCCCAACAAGATCGGTATGGCCGATGACAGTCATCCGAACGCCGGGATGCTCTTTGAGCCATTTCGCCTGCGTCTTCAACGCCTGACGCGCTTTGCTATCGAGCGAAGAACGATCGAAAGCGAAGGTGACGGTATCCTGCGTCTCAGCCGCGAAATCGATCGCCAAATTTCTGAGCCGTGCCTCCGGATCGCCATAGGCGATTTGAGTGAACATATTCTCGTTCACCGAGGTCCCATAGACATCCAAATCCGTTTTGTATCCAGCCTCTGTGCAGGCCGCGAGCGCAAGGCTGCCAACCAGGAGCATTGATGTGTTCAGGTAGCGCATTTTATCACTCCACCACGTATCCATAGTCTCCGTCCAAACCTTGGCCCGCGACTTGGCGGCCCGCTGGTGTCAACTCCTGAGTCTTACCATTTACAAAGAGATCGAACTCGTTCGGAATGCCGAGCCGGTCCGTCGGGAGCGAGATTTGGCTCTCATCATCGACCGGCACAACCAATGTGGCTGTGATCATAACCACAAACTCGGTATCGCCACGTGTGAACGATGTCGAGCGGAACAACGGACCAAGTACGGGCAAATCACCCAAGAGCGGCACTTGGTCGATTGTGTCTGTGAATGAACTTTGAATAAGCCCCGCAATCGCAAAGCTCTGACCATCTCTCAGCTCAACCACCGTCGTCGCCCGTTGCGTCGAGAAGCCAAAAACCGAAACCCCCGCCACGTCAGAGGTTACGGTCGGATCAATCTCGGCAACCTCGGCCGAAACAGAAACGTTGATCAAGTCTTCATCGATAACGGTTGGCACGAAGTTCATGCTAACACCGATGTTTTTAAACTCGACCGAGACCGTTCCTTCGTCATCGACCACGGGTATCGGCGCCTCACCACCAACCAACAGGGACGCTTGTTCGCCGGACAGTGCTACAATGTTCGGCTCCGCCAAGCTTCTCGCAAAGCCCTTTGATTCGAGCGCCGCAATCTGGAGATTAAAGACCAGCGTATCGGTTATCGAGAAAATTGCGCCTAGAGACCCAAAGCCCGCAACAAAATCAGATAGAAGGCTGGCAGATCCCTGCGGCGTAGTGGATCCACCGGCAATCTGTGGAAAAGGAACGTCAGAGTTTTCAATGAGAGTCGCTCCAGCGCCCCCAGATGTTCCAGCTGCTCCGACCCGAGTCGTTGTGCCAGCAAACTGTGTCCCAATACCAAGGTCTTTGGCTGCGTTGCGATCTACTTCCGCAATCTTGACGCGTAGATTTACCTGTTGTGTCCCGCCCACGACCATCATATTGGTCACTGCATTTCCTGCATAAGCGCGCGCGAGTGACATTGCGCGATCAATTTTCGCTTTACCCGACACAACTCCAGACAGAACCAAACCTGCACCCGCTGTTCGGACCTCAACTGGCTCGTTTGGCAGGAGCGTCCGTAGCCTGGTTTTCAGCTCATTCAGGTCAGGTTCGACGCGGATGAGCACATTTGTGATCAGCCGTCCGCCCTCACCCAACAGCGTCAGCGTCGTAGTCCCGCGCGCTTTGCCGAAGATATAGAGTGATCGGTCCGACAAAGGCGAAACATCCGCGATCTCTGGCTGAGCGACCGAGACTTCAACGAAGGATTCGGCGCTGTCGATAACGATCGCCCGGTTAATCAACACTGTGATGTCATTAGAAGCTAAACCGCGGGCCACGCGAAGCACACTCTGTGCGTTCGCTTCTGTGACGATAAGCGCGTTCGACGCCATAATCGCTACTGCTGTGAGACAAATCCCCAGTAATCTCATGACGATAGGTCCTTTTTGGTTTCCCCCTAAGACCACCGGAATGGTGGCCCTACGATGCGCGAAGAGCTATCCCTTCGAATACAAACCCGAAACGGACCAAAAAATCAACAGCTTATGGGAGGTAGCTGAGTTTCAGCTTAAGATTGATGCCGGTAAGCTACTCGACCTCGACGTTGCTTACAGCACCGCCCTTACGAACCCTAACGGTCGTTTTCTCTTGAACCGGCGCTTTTTCTTCGACAATTCCGAAAAGATCGTTCGTGGTCATCGGAGCTGTCTCTTCTGACTCCGGCTTTTCTTCATTGACGCCGCGAAGTGCCAATGAGAACTGGCCGGTTGTCTGAGCAATCGTCAGTCTTTGGACATCGACTGGGTCGACCTGGATTGTGGCGAAGCGACCAACCCTCGCGCCTTGTTGGGCAGCCTCGGTTTCTTGGTCGATCGCGATAATCTCCACATCATGCATGAAGACTTGGGTGACAGTCTGGTTATTGACCCGTCGCGTGAGCAGCAAATCAACGCGATCGCCTGCTTGCACGAAGCCCGCGACAGCGGTCTGCGCATTAATGATGAATGAAAAAGCCCGTTTGCCCTCATCCAACTGGAAAGCGAGGCGAGGGGTTTCTCCCAATCCAGTCGCATTCGCGGATGTCACCGGCTCGCCGATATTGATCGATTGGATGACTGTGCGTCGCTCAGTTTCGTCTCCAACGAACGACTCGTAATCCGTGAAAGCACCTTCAGGAAGCGACGATGTGGGCCATTGCGCCCACTGGACATCGGTCTTTTCGATCGAGTGGCCAAAACGCATAGCGATCCTGGCAACGATAACGGGTGTGGTCGCAAGATCGCTCTTCTTTCGCTCGGCCAAGGCGGCCTCGTACCGTTCGAAGAACTGAGCAGCATAGAACGCACCCGCGCCAGCGAGTGCAATACCAATCATAAAAACCATGATGGCGACTATTCTCATACCACCCATATACCCTCAAAAAAGAGCGCCCGCAACAGCGGGCGCCCTGGCTGTCGGCGATCGCGCCTAAGAAAATCTAGGATCAATCTCCGAGATTTGGCGCCGGACCGATGGTCACACCGGCACCAGCGGTGCTAAGCGCGCTGTTGATGCGTTCAACGAGCGGGTCGACGCCGTTGTTGAAGATCCCGTAGACAAGCGCAATAGCCAACAGCAAGATGCCCGCAGTAAGGGCAACCCAGTCGATGGTTACAGCACCCGCCTCATCGCGGACGTAATTTTGAAACATAGTCATTTGAACCCTCCAGACGTTCAAAGATTGCGATTTTGAGGCTGCTTCCAACCCCCAGACGATTGCATCTTCCATGTATGGATTCACACTCTGATGCGCACACCCCTCTGACATCGCCCATATAGCACCAACCACGCACCTAAAGAAAGAAAGTTGGCAAGAAATCCTCGCTCGAGATCGCTTTCTCCCGCGATTTTTGTAGAATACGGCAAATCGCGGGCAGCGGGTGATCTCAATGCGGAGCAAATCTGCAAGAATACGGCCAAAATGTGGCAATATCTTCGTATTTGCCTCATTCCTCAGCTTAGGTTTTTGGGGCTTTGGCATTGATTCGACTGTCGAAGCTGGCGTCTTGAAAAACGGCGTCAGGGTTGGTGATCGTTCTAATATGCATATCGTGACACCGCCCAGTCGCAACGCGCGTAAGAGGATCCGCGTGCCTGGCTCGGACCCAAACAGCATTTCAATTCCTTCCAAGGCCCGTCATGAATGGTTCTGGGAGGAGCTTGATCCAAAAGGACCCGGGGCCGCGGATCGTTACCAGGAGGCGCTTGCCGTGCTCCGCGAGCGCAGGACCAAAGGTGAAGCGATTGTCTCTGCGGCCCGCGTCGCTGAGATCTCGGAGCGTTGGCGTGCGCAGATCACCACGGCTGCTCGAAAGCACCAGATCTCTGAAATCTTGATCCTCGGCGTCATAACAGCCGAATCTCGCGGCAAGCCAAAGGCACAAAGCCCGAAAGGCGCGCAGGGGCTCATGCAGCTGATTCCAGCCACGGCAAAGCGATTTGGGGTGTCCAATAGCTTCGACCCAGCGCAAAACATTGATGGCGGCAGCGCCTATCTGGCGTTTTTGCTTGAGAGATTCGGAAATGACCCGCTTCTCACTCTGGCCGGTTACAATGCCGGGGAGAACGCGGTTGATAAGCACGATGGCGTACCGCCCTATCGAGAGACGCGGGACTACATTCCAATCGTGATGGATGCCATTGCGGCAGCCGAAAACCTCTGCCTGGTTGTGCCGGCAGGGCCTCGGCGGTCCTGTCTCTGGCGTGAAACAGGATCCTAACCGACGGCGCCTCAGCTTCGATTGAAATCAATCCGCCCGCACTCTATCAGAGGCGCGGGCTTCACGCTGGGCGAGATCGCTCGGCAAAAGGACAGGGACGATTATGGAACGCTATGACGCAGCGATGGCCGAGCCAAAATGGCAAAGGATTTGGGAGGAGCGCGGCGTCTTTCGGGCCGAGCGCGATGAAAGCCGTCCGAAGTTCTACGTCCTCGAGATGTTCCCCTATCCGTCCGGCAAAATCCATATGGGCCATGTGCGGAACTACTCCCTGGGCGATGTAATGGCGCGCTACAAGCGCGCCCGTGGGTTCAACGTGCTGCATCCGATGGGGTGGGATGCCTTTGGGATGCCGGCGGAGAACGCCGCGATACAGAACAAGACCCCGCCGGGCATTTGGACCTATCAAAACATCGACGCCATGCGCGATCAGCTGAAGGCGATGGGGTTCAGCTATGATTGGGA
>JBCDAS010000216.1:0-7492 GCA_039185235.1 Pseudomonadota bacterium | reverse complement strand
GGCTCCCAGATCGAAACCCAGGCATGGCTCGCATCCGCGCCCACCAACCGCTCCGCACCCGCCGTCGGGCGGGTGCGCAAGTAGCCCGAAACATAGCGCGCAGGCAGTCGCATCGAGCGCAGAGCCGCCAGCATCACATGGGCAAAATCCTGGCAGACACCGCGTTTCTCGGCAAAGCTCACGGTTGGCAGCGTGTCCGCTGCCGTCGTCCCTGGCAGATACTCGAAATCTGTGAAAATGCGGCCACAGAGCTCTTCGGCAGCCGCTAATATAGGTCGCCCCGCAGGAAAGCTCTTGCGCGCATAGGCCTCGATCGCCGTATCCGACCCGGTCATCTGGCTTGGATAGCAAAAAGGCGCAATCGCGCCTGGGACCGGTGGACCCGCGCGGCCGGTTGCCATCTTGCGCACTTCCTCCCAGGCGGTGCTGGCCTCGAAGATCATAGATGAGGGGGCCGCGCGTTCGACCCGGCTGACCGCTTTGATCTGGATCGCCGCATGCGGACGGCTCACGGTCGCCACATGGCTCATATTACCGAAAAGATCACGCTCAGTGACCAGACTATCCGCCTCTGGCGTGACCGTGATCTCCGAGGTCAGAACCCGCTGCCCGGGCAGCAAGCGGGGGCTCAGCCGCATCAGATGCTGCGAGAAGACGGCCGTGTTCTGATAGCTGTAATGCGTCGTATGGGTGATGTCGTAGATCATGCGTCCCGCTCCACCCGCGCTTGGCTGACAAGGGCTTCGGCGACATCGGCATGGGCAAAGAAAGCACGCGCGATCAGGTTCGAGATCTGCACCAACTCATCCTTGCAGCGCGACGCGACCCGTTTGATCTCCGGTCGTTCACCAGACTTGTCGCTGGCAGCCAATATATCCGCATCGATCAAGCGCAGCTCGGTCAACAGCGCCAGCGCCTTGCGATGCTCGGGCCTGCGATAAGGCGTGTCCGAGGGCAACTGCCCGACCACCCGCTCCAAGCGATCCAGTTGGAAGGCCAGCGACCGCGGGTTCGCCTCATCAAGCACCAGCAAGTCCATAACCGCCGCCGCCGTGGTCATCATCATATAGCGCGAGCGGTAAGCCGAGGTAGAGTCGCTCAGATGCAGCCAGGCGCGCAGGTAAGTCTCCTCATTCTCGCGCACCCGCCCCGCGATCTGCTCGGCCACTTTGGCGGTCTGATACCCCCGTTCAATCCGTCGTCCCATCTCGAGGAACCGCCAGGCATAGTTGCGCGTCAGATTCTCCTGCGCCGATCCAGCAAATGCCGCCAGCGTGCCGAGATGATCCGAGATCATGTGCAACAGCTCCGCCGGTTGGCTGAGATCAAGCCCCGCACCCCAGCGCGGATCTGAGCACAGCTGATCGACATAGCGCCAGCTCTCCTCCGAGATCGCCGAGCGCGCCCGGACAGCACCCGAGCGCAGCGACCGAAGGGTTGAGGGCAGCCCCCAAGGCTCATCCGGATCATTGATCAACCCATCGACCGCCTCACGAAACCCTTGCAGCCATGGCGCACCCGCAGCCCGGGCCGACTTGATCGCCAGCAAATCACAAAGCACATCCGGCGAGGCATCTGCGCGATTGCCCGACAGGAACCGGTGGATCGCCACATTGAGAATGCGCAACGTGCTCTCCGCCCGTTCCACATTGCGCCCAAGCCAGAAGATATCATCGGCAACCCGGCTCAGCAGATCCCGCCCGGTTCGGCGCAAATGCCCCGTGGCGAACCGGTCGGCCAGCAGCATCGAAGGTTGTGCGGCCTTCTCGACCGGATCAGGCAGAACCCAAACATCCTTGCCAAAATCCAGCTCAGGCGGCGGCCGGCCCGGCTCAACCCGGCTAGCCACCCCACCGGGCGCGAGGCTCCAGCCATCATGGGTGCGGCTCGCGAAGACGCGCATCATCCACTCTCCCGGCACGATCTTGCCATCTTGCCAGCAAGGTGTGTGTGCCAGTTTCGGCGTGGCGACAGCGGCGAAGCGTTCCCCTTCGCGGGCCAAGAGCTCCGCCAACTCGTCCTTGTCCTCGGGGATCGTCGGGAAAGCGCTCCGATCCCGATGGTTCAGCGGCTCGATCCGCCAATAGGACCGCTCGGCCAAAACCTGCTCTCGCGCACTGCCCCGACCCAGCCAGAGGCAGGGTGCATCGTTGATCAAAAGCTCTTCGCCCAAAAGCGCGGCCGAGAGCGCATGGGCATAAGGCGCAAGCGCCCGATAGGCCATCACGGACGAGCCGATCGCATTCGCCATGACCAATTGGGCCGATCGCTGCGCCAGAGACAAGGCTGGCGCCCCGCGTCCGGCATTCGAAGGCCGATGCAGCGCATCGAGCGCGGTATCTCGGGCACCGCGCAACAGGAAGTCCAGTCTTCTCAGCCCGTCCAGCGTTTTCACAAAGGCCGACCCATCGCGCACCGTGATATCCGCAGGCTCAATCAACGCCGCATTCATGTACCGCGCGAAATAGGCATGGCTGAAGAAGCGCGGATCATCCTCCCCCGCGGTCACGAGGCCGAGCCGCCCTTCGATCCCAGTGACTTCGTCGAGATATTCCTGGAACGCCGCATAGTGGCTGGCGAGCCTGCGGACCGAAAGATCCAAAAACGGTTCCGCCAGCGCCTGGGAGGTCGCGATCCGGTTCGCAATCAACCAACCATCCCCTAAAGGTGTGTCGATCCGGTCCGCCAGGATGACCCAACGCCCATCTGCGGCCCGCGCAATGTCGGCCTCGTAGATATAGGCCCAATGGCGTGGCTGCTGCTCCCATCCCGCACAATGGGCGGCAAAGCCCGGGGCTGCGTAGATCAGACCCGGAGGGACCACTCCCTCCTGCACCATTCGCCCAGCGCCATAGATATCCGACAGCATCGCTTCGATCAGACTGGCGCGCTGCTGGATACCCCGCTCGAGCGCTTTCCAATCACCGGGCGCGAGGATCACGGGGAGGCTATCGGCCTCCGGCCCGCCACCGCGCATGCTGAACGCGATACCCGAAGCCGCCCTGCGCCGGTCCAGATCATTGGCGACCCGGCCATAGCCCTCTGGCCCGATCCGCGCCAGCCAATCCAAAAAACCGCGCCAATGCGCCCTGGGCTTGCCCGTCGAGTTAAACGCCTCATCGCGCCGCCCGGACTTCACCGGGCCATAATCGGCGTAAGGATTTGCTCCTTGCGCCTGCGATTGGCTCTGCATCTCGTTCATGGCGCGCAGCCTGCACCTATCGCCTATTGGGTCAAGCGGCTTTTGCCTGGGCGACCGGATCGTTCATCGGGCATTAAGCATAACGATGCGAGAACAGGTGCATCCAGGACGCAGGGAGACCAGATGCTCGAGCTCATCTTTCCAGAACACCGCCGGATCGCACTTCCCGTCGACTTCAAATCTCATCTGACCCGGAAACTGGCCGGGGTCGGTATTCAGTCTTTCGAGCCCCTCAGCCAGGCTGCGTTTCTGGCCGCCGCCGAAAGGGTGGAGGGCGAAGTCATCGATATCGGCGCCAATATTGGGATCTTTTCGCTCTTAACAGCCTCCGCCTTGGGGCGCCCTGCACATGCGTTTGAGCCTTTTGGCAAGCCGGCGCGCGTCCTCTCACGCGCTGTGGAGAGAACAGGGTTGCCGATCACAGTGAACGAGGCCGCCGTTTCAGATTTCGACGGCTCCGCGACGCTTTATCTCTCGCGTAGGTCGGATATGTCCAACAGCCTCGATGCATCTCACCGCGTCCACGCCGGTCAAACCGAAGTTACAGTTTGCAAGATCGACAGCTACGTCGGGGCGCGGCGCATCGCAGCGATCAAGATCGACACTGAGCGGACCGAGATCCAGGTGCTTCGTGGAATGACTCAGCTCGCGCGGACACAGCAGCCCGCAATCCTGCTGGAAGTCTTGCCGGAAACCGAAAATGGGCCGCTGGAGCAATGGGCGAGCGAGGCCGGTTATCAAGTCCACCGATTGGCGGATGACCCTGCCTTCCAGGCAATCACCGTTCGCCGGGATCTGCCCGATCGTGACGGCGATGGTCGCAATGCGCTCCTCCTACCGACCGCAGCGCCTGCCGATGCCGCGTTTTACAAACGCGTCGAACATTGGCTCGATCGTTTGGCGGCCTGTGCTTTGCAGCCGACGCCAGCTTAAAACTGGCGCCGCATATCCAGGGTCAATGGAAACTCTGGGCTCATGTTGGGCTGGCTTGGTGCCCACAGACCCGGCGTATGCCCATGGGGCGTGAACCGTGCCATCCGCCGCCCCTCAGCCTCAAGATCATTAACCGGCTGCTCTTCAAAGGGCCGCCCGCCCGGATGGGCTACGAAATAGCTGCATCCACCCAACGTGCGTCCGGTAAAGCGGTCATAGAGATCGACCGTCAGAGGCGCATGCACCCCGATGGTCGGATGCAAGCACTGCGCCGGTTGCCAGGCCCGGAAACGCACGCCGCAGACACTCTCATCGGCCCGAGCAGTGCGTGAGAGCGGCACCTCCAGCCCATTGCAGGTCACGCCATAGCGCTCAGAATGCGCGCCCAAGAGCTTGATCTGTATGCGCTCCAGCGAGCTGTCCACATAGCGTGCGGTGCCGCCAATCGCCCCTGTCTCGCCCAGCACATTCCAGGGCTCGATGGCCGAGCGCAGCTCTAGCCTGAGCCCCTCGTAATCCACGTCGCCCAAGAGCGGGAAGCGGAACTCAAACTGCGCCTTGAACCATTCCGGATTCATCTCAACGCCAAGCGCATCCTCCAACTCGCTAAGAACGGATAGGAAATCCTCCCACACGAAATGCGGCAGCATCCAGCGATCGTGCAAGGCCGTGCCATGCCGGATCAGCGGGTGCTGATAGGGCGTCTCCCAGAACCAGGCGATCAGGGCGCGCAGGACCAGGTTCTGCGCCATCGCCATGCGCGGATGCGGTGGCATCTCAAAGGCGCGGAACTCGACCAGCCCCAATCGCCCGGTCGGCCCGTCCGGCGAGTAGAGCTTATCGATACAGATCTCAGCCCGGTGTGTGTTCCCGGTCAGGTCGGTCATCAGATCACGAAAGATCCGATCCACCAGCCAGGGCGGCGGGTTTGCAGCCCGGTCAGGCAATTGCCCAAGTGCGATCTCCAGCTCGTAGAGGACCTCCTGGCGCGCCTCATCAACCCGTGGCGCCTGGCTGGTCGGGCCAATGAAAATCCCGCTAAAGAGATAGCTTAGCGAAGGATGGTTTTGCCAATACCGGATCAGCGAAGCCAAAAGATCTGGGCGGCGCAGAAACGGGCTGTCCTCGGGCGCCGCTCCTCCGACCACGATATGATTGCCCCCACCGGAGCCCACCATCCGCCCATCATGGAGGAACTTGATCGTCTCGAGTTTGCAGTGCCGGGCCTCCTCATAAAGCGCCTCAGTCACCTCGCACTGCTCCGTCCAGGTCGAGGCCGGGTGGATATTCACCTCAATCACCCCTGGGTCCGGTGTCGCTTTGATCACGTTGAAGTGGGGATCATAGGGCGGGGCATATCCGTCGATATGCACTGGCAAGTCGGTCTCGGCAGCGGCTTCCTCGACCGCGCCCATCAGGTCCACGTAAGCCTCGGCATTGGGCACGGGCGGTAAGAAGACACAGAGCTTGCCGTCGCGCGGCTCCACCGTGATGGCGGTCCGCACGTGGTCTGCATGGATCGCCCGCATTGGATCGTGCAAGCCAGCAGAGCTAACCGTCTGTATCCAAACGGTGTTCGGGGGCGGAGGCGCGTCCTGATCCCAGTCTTCGATAACCTCGCCGGTCTCCTCATTCATCAGTACCGCCCCCGGCTCCCAGCCCGAGACCGGAAGTCCTCCAGCGGCTAAAGGTTCCAACGCAGCGCCAACAGGGCGCTGCATCCGGATCGCGCGCCTCGGCAGGGGTGGACGGCTGGCAAACGGATCGCGTTGGACGATGAAAGGATACTCCGCCTCTTCCAGATAAGGCAGCGAGGTCAAAGGCAGTCGATACCCCGCCGCACTGTCACCTGGCGCCAGGAACAGCTTCCCGCGCCGGGTCTTCCACTTCTCCGTCGTCCAGCGGTAGCGCCGTCGCGGGAACTGGCGAGAGGCCGCCTGGCTCTGCGCCAATTGAATCGGCAGGACAACGCAGGTTGGGCTGCCAAGGCCCCGGTCAAACGCCATTGCTAGTTGGCGGCGTTCCAACGGATCATCCAGCTGGTTGGTCGATGGGTCCAAATTGATTGGCAACCGCCCTTCTTGGAACACGTAAGTCGCCGGGTCTTCATAGGCGAGTTCCGCGTTTTCAGGCTCTAACTCAAAGGCTTCGGCGAGTGCCCCCATGAATCGTTGAGCATCCTCCACCGTGGCGCCGGAGCTGGCTTCAGACGCGATCAGCGCCGGGTCAGACCAAAGCGGCTCTCCATCTCGCCGCCAATAAAGACCAAACGCCCAACGCGGCAGCTGCTCACCTGGATACCACTTGCCCTGGCCGAAATGCAGCATCCCACCGGGCGCAAACCGCTCCCGCAGGCGGCGGATCAACTGATCGGCATAGCTGCGTTTGGTGGGACCGACCGCCTCGGTGTTCCACTCGTCGGCGTCGCGGTCGGCAGCGGCCACAAATGTTGGCTCACCCCCCATTGTCAGCCGGACATCACCCGCTTCTAAGCGGCTGTCGATCTGGCGCCCGGCGGTGTCGATCTTGGCCCAATGGGCATCAGTGAACGGATAGGTGACCCTGGGCTCTTCGCGAACCCGGTTGACCTCCATATGGTGCTCGAACTCGACCTCACAGGGGTCAAGCGTGCCTGTTATGGGCGCAGCAGAAGAAGGCATCGGGGTCGCCGCCAGTGGAATATGCCCCTCACCTGCATAAAGGCCGGAGGTCGGGTCGAGCCCAATCCACCCCGCCCCGGGCGCGTAAACTTCACACCAGGCGTGTAGATCAGTGAAATCCTCCAAGGGGCCCGAGGGGCCGTCAACCGACTTCACGTCCGGGGTCAACTGGATCAGATAACCCGAGACAAACCGACTCGCGAGGCCGAGATGGCGCAGGATGTGGCAGAGCAGCCAAGCACTGTCGCGGCAAGAGCCTGAGCCCTTGTCCAGGGTTTGGTCCGGGGTCTGCACGCCGGGCTCCATCCTGATCGTATAAGCAACGGCTTCTTGAACCAGCCGGTTCACCTCGACCAGAAAGTCGTTTGTATGCATCCGCTCCTTAGGCATCAGCGTCATGAATTCGTTGAAGAAGTCGTCCTGCTCCTCAACCTGTAGGTAAGGTGCCAGCTCGGCCTTGAGCTCATCGGAATAGTCAAACGGATAATGCTCTGCGCTTTCCTCAAGGAAGAAATCGAACGGGTTGATCGCAGCCATATCCGCGACCAAATCGACTGTGACTTCGAAATGCTCGACCTTCTCCGGGAACACAACCCGGGCGAGGTAGTTTCCAAACGGATCCTGCTGCCAATTGATGAAATGCTCTTCTGGCGTGATCTTTTGGCTGAAGCTCAAGATCCGGGTCCGCGAGTGCGGC
>JBCDAS010000215.1:0-7603 GCA_039185235.1 Pseudomonadota bacterium | reverse complement strand
TTCATCAGCCGGGCCATAGCCGCCGCCAAGAACGCAGGCGACTGGGATACCTGCCGCTCTCAAACACGACAGCACCAAGCGATCGCGGGCGCGGATACCAGCAAGGCTGACCGCAAGACGGCCAAGGCGATCCTCGCGCCAGATATCAACCCCCGCGTTGTAGAAGGCCATCGAAGGCTTTGCAGCGGCCATCGCGCGATCAAGCCCCGAACGAAGCGCATCGAGAAACGCCTGATCCTCCACGCCATCAGGAAGCCCGATATCCAGATCTGATTGGGCTTTGTCGGCGGGAAAGTTCTGGTCTGCATGGATCGAGAACGTGAACACCCGCGGTTCCTCGGCAAAGATCCGCGCAGTGCCATCCCCTTGATGAACATCCGCATCCACGATCAGGATCGGGCCGGGTGCCCCCTGCGCCAAGAGATTGCTTGCGGCAACCGCGACATCGTTGAAGACGCAAAACCCAGCTCCTCGGTCCGCCGATGCATGGTGAGAGCCACCGGCCGCGTTACAGGCAATTCCGTGCTCGACCGCCAACCATGCCGCAAGCAGTGTGCCGGAGCTTGAGAGACGCGAGCGGCGGGCCACATCCGGATGGTTCGGCAGCCCTATGGCGCGGGTCTCCTCCTGCGTCAGCGTCAGGGTCAGAACCCGGTTCACATAGGCGCTGTTATGGGCCAGCGCGATCTGGCCCTCACTCGCCTCAGCAGGTGCCGGAAAGCGGCCCGGCTGCAACAGGCCCTCGCGTTCCAAGAGCATGCGAAGGTGGCCATACTTCGACATACCGATCCGGTCCTCGACCCGCTTGCGCAGCGGGATCTGGTAATGCGGATGATAGACGATCGGCAGCATGGATCAGCAAAATGAAACAGGCGGCAGGGTCGTCAAACCCCGCCGCCTGTTGCTAAGGTTAAGTTCCGCTAGGCTCGGGCGCTGCCAACCAGCTTCCAGACGGCAGGGAACAAGAGAGCCGCCATCGCCAGCTTGATCGCATCGCCTGCCAAGAACGGCCAAAGGCCCCATTGCAAAACGACATCCCAGCCTTGTGCCTCGAGATAAAGATGCGCCAGCCAAGCAATCCCCGGCACATAAATCAGCGCATTGCCGATTAGCATGGCGAGCGCCATCCTCACGACATTCCGGTCCCAGCCGAGACGCGCGAAGTATCCGAGCGCCATTGTGGCAAGCACATAGCCCAGCAGATAGCCACCCGTCCCACCGGTCATATACTCCCAGCCGAACTTCTCTGCCGACGAGCTGGCAAAAACGTCAAAGCCCATCGCTCCGATCACCATATATCCCAAGATGGTCGCCAGCCCCAACCGTGGGCCATAGGCCGCACCGATGCTGAGCACGGCGAACGTGCCAAGCGTCAGCGGCACTGGACCCAGCGGAACCTTGATCTTTGCAGCAATCGCCAGAACGGCAATTCCAGCGAAGACCAGGACGGCGCGTTTGATCCAGACCAGGGAACCTTCGTTTGGAAGGACCGTTTCACTAAGGACGCGATGAGAGAGTGTCGACATGAAAAGCCTCTCGCTTCATGGGATGCTTGATTGGCGAAACCTATGCACATCCGACAATCCACCCGCAAGCCCTCCGGTCACCTTTCCTTAGGGACATTCGTTCATGGATAGAGGTCAGATGACAACCAATTGGGTGCTAGGCAGGATGCCAGTCGAGGGTTATGGTCGCTGATCGAACCAACCATGCGACGATCCAACGGGGGAGATCGTGGCTGTGACTGCCAGTAAGAACTCTGAGCAAATCGATCCAAAGCGTGCGCTCGCCCTCGAGATGGCGGACGACGCCATCACGCTCTACAAGCGCGACCCGATCGGGATCTGGCAGGAGATTGCGACGGCAGATCCGAATGCCGAAGACTTCTCGCAGCAGATCTCGGACCTGCGTTGCGCAGCTAGTGAGATAGCGCAAGTTATCGTCTGGGTTCCCGCCGAGTTGATCGACCGCCACGAGCTTGCCTTGACATCGCATCGCCAGGTCGACCGACGTTTCGCGGCGGCTGAACGGATTGCGCGGGCTGAGAAAGTCGAGCCCGAGACCATCGAGATCGCGCTCGGCCGTCCCGATGATGCCGGGAGGACCCCCTGCCTCTCCATCGCAGTGCAGACACGCATAGAAGCCGAGGCTTATGCGCGCAAATGGGGCTTCGAGCCCCTCGCTGTAACCGCCCGCAGCCCCGGAGACGGTTTTCAGGGCATAGCCAGGTTTGACGCGGCAGAGACCAGCCGCGCCCGGAGACTGCGCAAAGGCATGGGAGCTCTCGCGCTTGTTGGTGCACTTGCGACGACCTCTGGGCTCTCGGCCGCAGTCCTCTGGGCGATGATGCTGGGCGAAGAAGGGCCAAATGTCGTGGTGCCGGAGCTGCCAGATCTCAACCTCACATTGGTCGCATCGGAGGAGACCACACCGGTTGTGGCAAAAGCCGATGCCGATTCAGAACCCATGATAGGTGCCTCTGATCTCGCGGAGACTGCTCCAGCGCGCGCCCTCAGCTTCGCAATGCCTTCCTACGGCACCGATTGGATCGCTCAAGACGTCAATCTGGCCGTCACGTCCTATGCCCAACCGACGCTCAAAGATGATCGGCTGACACTCGGCAAACCTCTCGCTGGGGAGCCGATCGAGACCTCCGTCCAAGAGCTACCGGCGCCGAAAGAACCACCTCCTGACTGGAGGCCGTCGCCGCCGGCCGAGGAAGCTGTTCTGCCTCCCGAAGCTGCATTTGCTGAAATGGCCTCGGCGACACCCGCACCCGTGCCAACCCCGATCCCGCGCCCAGATCGCAAAGCCGTCGTAGTTCTCGATGATCAGCCTGAACCTTCTGTGCCAAAGGGCACCGAGATAACCGAACCCTCAATCGGAATTGCCGAGGCTCCTGTCCCGATCGCTCGCCCGGAAAATGCCGCAGCACGCTTTGCAGCCGCAAAGACGGTCGTCCCCCGCACTTCCCGACGCGCTGGCACAAATACGCTCTCCGTGATGCGGGCAGCGAAGCGCAAAGGGCTGCCGCTCGATCGGACTAGCCTGATTGGCGTCGTCAACATTCAGAGCGGACGGCAAGCTCTGTTGCGAATGCCGAACGGGCGGATCCATCGGATCTCTCGCGGTGATGTCCTCGAGGGTTGGAAGGTTGATCTGATCGGTCAAGACGCTGTTCGTCTGGAGCGCGGGGCGGAGAGCCATACGCTGATCCTGGTGACGCGCTAACTACTGGACCAAATCAACGCGTCATGAAGATCCGCAAGGCTCGGCCAGGTTCATCGAGCTGATCGCTCCAGTCAAACCCGTTGCTGGGCTAACCAGTACGGGCACGCCAGGCGGCCCAGGCCTGCTTGGTATCCAGATCGGTCAAAGCGACCTCATCAGCCAGGGCCAGATCGGTCACAAACTCGGCATTCTCACGCAGAATCTCCCGTGCTCCCTGATCGCCAGAAAGTGCTGCGAGGGGTTCAAAGAACCGCCGCCCGAAAAGAACCGGATGCCCGGGCCTTCCATCGGCGGCCGTTGCGCGGATGATCTCACGGCCCTCACCGGGGTCAAAAGCGGCGATCAGACGGTCAAGGTCCTGCGCCCTGATCTCTGGCATATCGGCCATGATGACCAGCGCACCATCGACCTCTGGACCCAAAGCACGGATGCCTTCGGCCAGTGACGTGCCCATCCCTTCTGCTGCCCGTGGATTGACAATCTGGCGCAGCATGAGCCCCTCCAGCACCCCCGCACGTGGATCTTCTGGGCGCAACACCGCAAGCACTTGATCAGATGCGCTCTCGGCGGCAGCGGATGCGATCCGGCGCAAAAGCGGCTCGCCACCGACCGGTTCCATGAGTTTGTCCCGGCCACCCATCCGCCGAGACTGGCCCGCGGCCAGCAGAAGCGCTGCAATCACAGGTCGCCGTGATCCAGCGCCCTTGGCACGCGGATTGGGCCTCGACGGGATCTCTTTCAAGAGCCCACCAACCCCCATCGCAGCAATATCAGCACCAGAAACGGGGAGACCTGCCGCAATGCGCTCCAACACCCAATCGGCTCCGTTCAACTTCGGAGAACGAGCACAGCCCGGCAATCCCACCACTTGACGATCGTCCCAAGCACCAAGGAACAAGAGGTTCCCCGGGTCCACTGGCATGCCAAAGCGGATCACCGCCCCGCCAGCCTCTTGCAGGCCCGCCGGGCCCACATCGAACCGGTCCGAGGTCGCCGAACCGGTGAGGATCAAGATGCACTCCCCGCGCGCGGCAGCGATCCCAGCGGCGATCGACCGGCTGTCATGGGCAACAACCTGTTCGTCGGCCACATGCATCTCAAGCGCATGGATCCGATCCCGCACGGCTCTGGCGCCTTTTTCGATCACCTTCTCCGCCATACCGGTGGTTCGGGTCAGGATCAGGCTGGCGGTCCGCAGCCGAAATGGGTGGAGCCGCATCAGTTCGCGGTTCGAGCGCGCCGCCTCGGCTAGCAGCGACTCTGCGGCCGCGACAGCGCTTTCCGGAACCGCATAGGGGATGATCTTGACCGTTGCCAGCATCTGCCGAGGATGAACGCGCGCCAGATGGTCAAGCGTGGCAATCGTGATCCCTTCATCGATCTGATTAAGACGGTCGGCCAAATCGCGATCGATCGCGATCACGCCTGCGCACTCAGCGAAAAGGTTGGCGCGACCCGTGAACGGCGCAGAGAGGGTTATCCCAGCATCCACCTTGAGAGCTTTGGCAATACGTCCCGCGGCCTGATCTTCCGGCACATCGTCATCAGAAAGACGGGCCGCAACCACCTCCGAAACCCCAACCTCGCGCAGTTGCTCTAGGTCAGCAGCCGAAAGGCAACGACCCTTCTTTAGCGTGAGGGTCGAGGTTTTCAGCGAATGGGCGAGGATCGCCCCCTCCGCCTGGTCTAGGGGAATGGCGCCGAACCTCACGCCACCTCGCGAGAGGATTGGCGAGCACCCGGGCGCGTTCCAGGACGCCGCAGGCGCTCGGTAATCTCCGCCATTGCCGCAACTGCAATCTCCGCAGGCGTGCGCGCGCCGATATCCAGACCAATCGGCGCATCGATCCTGGCGATCTCTGCCTCATCAAATCCGGCCTCGGTGAGCCGAGCGATGCGCTTGGCATGGGTCCGGGTCGAGCCGAGCGCCCCTATATAGAAGACCGGGCTGGCGAGGGCTTCTTGCAGCGCCGGGTCATCGAGTTTCGGGTCATGGGTGAGCGTGACCACAGCGGTCCGCACATCCAGTCCATGGGCACGCAGGGCTTCATCTGGCCAATCGGCAACCAGTTTCTCGTCTGGAAACCGCTCAGCCGAGCCAAACGCAGAACGGGGATCAATGATCGTAGCGTCATAGCCCGCACTCCGGGCCATCAGCGCCAAAGGTTGGGCGATGTGCACAGCGCCAATAATGGCGAGCCGGAGCGGCGGGTTATGGATCGCGAGGAATTGGGTGCCCTGACCCTCCACGAAACTGGACTTGTCGGCAGCGAATGCATCTGGTGCAGCCGAAGGCGTCACAAAGCGACGGTTGAAGGAAGTCAAATCGGTCTGCACGGCGACCGCTTCACGCGCGGCGCGTTTCTCGACCAGCTCGTTCAGCATGGTCTCATGCCATCCCTGCCCCGACCCAATCGGCTCGACCAGAACGCGGATCGTCCCGCCACAGGCGAGACCAACGGCAAACGCATCCTGATCGCTCACTCCAAACTCGAGAATCTGGCAAGTCCCCGTCTCGAGCGTCTCGAGCGCTTCGACAACCACTGCCCCTTCGACACAGCCGCCCGAGACCGAGCCCATCATGTCGCCCGCGCCTGAAATTGCGAGTTGCGCTCCAACCGCACGCGGGGCCGAGCCCCAGGTCTCGATCACAGTTGCAAGCGCTGCACCTCTGCCATCCTGAAACCAAGCCAACGCCGTTTCGGGGATTTGATCAAAATTGGCGATCATCCTGGCCTCCTCAGCATCGAACCTGTGGTCCCCGGCGCAAAATGACAAGGGCCTGTTTAACGGCACTTTAACCACGATTGGCGAGATCTGAGGACGTTCCGATGACAGGAGGTTTTGAGATGGGTTGCACGATCCGGGAAGTCTTGGATGGCAGGATCCCTAATGACACCGCCGCTCAGACGGATTCGTTTGGGATGATTTCTGCCAACCAGCATCGATTTGGAGAGAGTGGATCGCTCCTAGATCTGGGCGCGGGCACCGGCCAGTCCTATGAGACCCTGAAAGCGATCCTCCCGCAGCACCGCTATGTGGGCTTGGACATCGAAGGCTCGCCCGAGGTCCTGAACCGCTCGCGCGAGGATCTTGAGTTCCTCACCTATGACGGTGTCACCATGCCCTGCGAGACCGCAAGCTTTGACGTCGTATTCTGCAAGCAAGTGCTCGAACATGTGCGTCATCCCGATGCCGTGATTGCCGAGGTCGCAAGGGTGATCCGCCCGGGCGGGATCTTTGTGGGATCCGTATCGCAACTGGAACCCTACCACTCTCACTCGATCTTCAACTGGACATCTTATGGCATCGTCCAAGTGTTCGGAGATCATGGGCTGGAGATTGCGGAACTGAGGCCGGGGATTGATGGGGTCTCCCTGACACTGCGCCGCCTGCTCGGACGAGAGAAGTTCAACTCCTTCTTCCATTTCGAAGGACTCTTCAATCATTTCATCGATGCGAATGCACGGGGCAAGCCGGCTCGGCAGGCAAACTTTCAAAAGCTCCTGGTCGCCGGCCATATCAACTTCCTGGCTGTGAAAACCGGGTGAGCCAAGCGGAATGCGGGCAGGCCCGCATACGCCACTCTTTGGCGCCCTTTGGGCGCATCCCCATCCCGGCCTTCCCAAGGGAAGGGGCGCTAGTTGAGAGACTGAGCTCTCAGCCCGGCCATCAGCCGAGGCTTGTCACCGGCATCTTTTGTATCGGACAGGACTTCAGAAAGCTCCGCAAGAGTTTGCAGGTTATGCGCCGCTCGGAAGCAATCCACATGGGGCAGCAAGGCCCTGATCCCGCGGGCTCTGGCCTCGAAACCGTCCCAACGCAGCAGCGGATTTAGCCAGATCAAGCGTCGGCAGGAGAGATGCAGACGTTCAGCCGCACGCTCCAGCCGGAGTGGATTATCGCGATCGAGACCATCGGTAATCAGTAGGACAACGGATCCCGTGGACAGAACGCGCCGCGACCAGTCCTTGTTGAACCGCTCTAAGCAAGCGCCGATCCGCGTCCCGCCCTCCCAATCCAGCGCCTCCGAACCAGCCCTGGCAAGCGCTTCATCCACATCCCGATGGCGCAAATGGCGCGTGATGTTCGTCAGCTGCGTCCCAAAAGTGAAAGCATGGACCTTGCTCCATCCAGCACCTTTTGCGTTCGCTGCGGCATGAAAGTAATGCAGTAGCATCCGGCTATAGGCGGCCATCGAACCTGAGATGTCGCAGAGGACCACAAGGTTCGGCCAATGCTCTCGCCGCCCTTGTCTGACCAAGCGACGGATATCCCCGCTCCGTCCCGCCTCGCGCATGGTTCGGCGCCAGTCGATCGTGGCACCGCTGTGTTGAGGAGAAAGGCGGCGGGTCATCAGCGGCCGCACCGG
>JBCDAS010000214.1:0-7652 GCA_039185235.1 Pseudomonadota bacterium | reverse complement strand
GGCGCCTATGATGGTCTGCGCGTTGATCTCGCGGAGCAGTTTGCCGGTCATGACGTAGCGGTATTCCTCGAAATCCCGGGCGATGGCGACGAAGGCGTCGGGGCCCTGCATGACATGGGTTCTGTAGTAGATCGCAGGGTTGGGGAAGGCGCCGAGGATCACAAGCCCGTTGATGGTGATCCCGTCAAAAAGGCCCAGGGCGCGGAAATAGTCGGGGTCGACGCCGACATTGTTCTCGCCATCGCCGGAGAGGTCGATCACCTGGCGCCCGCAGGGCGGGGCTGTGTCAAAGCGTTTGGCGCCGAACTCCAGCGCCTTGCCGACGGCGGTCGGGAACTCGGCATAAGGCCGGGTGTGGTTGCGCAGGCGCTGGGCGAAAGCGCGGATGGCGGCGGGGCTGTCCAGGATGGTCCAATCGATCATCAGATCCTGCTGCTGGTAGCCCGACCACTCATAGGCGGTCGCCGCGATATGGGCACCTTCGGGGGTGAGGATGGCCTCGATCACCTCTTCTTTCTCCAGCGCATAGGCGAGGCCTTCGATCTGCAAGCGGTACTCCAGCGCATTGACACTGGAGGATATATCCATGCCGAGCACCAGAGCCAGTTTGCAGAACGCGGCTGCGGGCTGGGCGATCAGAAGGCTTGCGAGAAAGACGAGAGGCCGGATCATTGCGGTTCGGATCATTGTGTGCTCGCAATCTGAGGGCGGATTTCGCGCAGGAGTTTCTCGCGGATCGCGCGGGCGTAGTCTTCGAACCCATCGGCGGCCTCCAGAAAGGCGCCGGGGCCGCGCACCACTTGGCGCATGTAAAACGCGACAGGGTCGTCTTTGGCGCCTTCGATCACCAAGGCGTTGATGGTGATGCCTTGGGCGGCCAATGCCTCGGCCAAGGGGCGAGGCAGGCGGCCGCGATTGGAGGCGCCATCGCCCGAGACATCGATCACCCGGCGCGCGCATCGTAGGGGATTGCTGGCGGTGAGGCTGGCAGCATGGGCCAGCGCCTCGCCAATTGCGGTGAAGGCTGCGAAGAAGGCCCGGTCCTGGGTCTCGATCATGCGGGCGAACCGCTCGGCATCCTCGGGCGTTGCCAGATGGGTCCAGGGCACGGATTGGATTTGCGATTGCGCGCCCGACCATTGGGTGACGGTCGCCATGATCCCACCGTCGGTCCAGGCGATCGCCTCGACCACGGCTGGGTCGCGAAAGGCTGTGGCAAGGCCCCCCATCTGCAAGTCGAACTCGGAATTGATCACCGAGCGGGAGACATCCATGGCCAACACCAGCTCTAACCCGCAGGCATCGGCCATGCCAGCCGGGAGCGCGAGGGCCAAGAGCGCTGCTGAGACCGTGAGCCGCCTCACGCATCTGCTCCAAAATTTTGGTCAAAGAACAGATGGCCATAGCGGGCCGGGTCACGGGCAATCGCACCGGGAAGTGCGCTGAGCGGCACGGGTTCGAGCTGGTCGGGCAAGCTGTTCTGATCGACCTCTTTAGCCCGACGCAGGAGAAGATTGTCAGCGAGATCGATCTTCTCATCCTCGAAACAGGCAGAGATCTTGCGTTTGGCGAAATCCAGATCGCCCATATAGGTCAGGTGCCACCCTGCCTCTTCCAGTGTGATCCGGGGCAGCGGTCGGCCGCAGGCAAAGATCGCATGATAGCGCGCGGGGATCTGGTCGAGCCGTTCATCAGCGCTTTTCCAATAGCGAAACTTGATCTGCCGGACGAGATGGGGCACCCGCAGGTCGCGCAGCCGTACCATGCGAGAGCAGGCCGGGTGCTGGGTTTGGTGACGCAGATCCAGCCCATATTCGTGCTGGCGCATGCGAAAGACCACGACGGCGCGTTGCGAGGCCAAGCGGTTGCGCGCCTCACTCAGCGCCTCGGCATTCGGGATTTCATCGAGATCGCTGATCAGGATCAAATCGTCGGGGGCTGCATCGCCCAGGCCCCGGCGGATCTGATCGCGCTGCCAGCGCTGGCGTGCCCAGCGTTCGCCCTCGTTCGGTGCGCGTTCGCGCAGGGGGATATGGATGATCTTGTCGTGATAGGCCCGGAACCGCTCGGCATTCTCGGCATAATAGAGCGGTTTGGGATTGCCGCTGAAATCCCATCCCGCCTCGACCAGGACAAAGCGATGGACGTGAGGCGCCATTTCCGCGAGCCGGATCTCGAGGAGGTCGAGCTCGCAGAAAAAGGGAAAACAATCGTAGAGCCGGGCGGGGGGCATCACCAGTGGCCGGTATTCTCCATGCTGGCCCAGGGTTCTTGGACCGGCAGGTTGTCGCCCTTTTGCAAGAGCTCGACCGAGATGCCGTCGGGGGAGCGGACAAAGGCCATGCGCCCCTCGCGCGGGGGACGGTTGATGGTGACGCCTGCGGCCTGCAGCTTCTCGCACATCTCGTAGACGTTATCGACCTCATAGGCGAGATGGCCAAAATTTCGGCCTTCGTCATAGTCTTCATCCGAACCCCAGTTATAGGTCAGTTCCACCGGCGCGTCGTGCTGGCCGGGAGGGGCGAGGAAGACGAGCGTGAACTTGCCCGCCTCGCTGTCATAGCGGCGGATTTCCTCGAGCCCGAGCAGGTCGCAATAGAACTTCTTCGATGCCTCGATGTCCTTCACCCGGACCATGGTGTGCAGATATTTGACGGTCATGGGAAATCACTCCTCTTTCTGGTTTGGTCCGAGCCGCTCTCGGTGGACCAGCATGACTTGGACAAGGCTGACATAGAGCAAGAGGTACCAGGAACCAGCCTTGGCAATGCCCGTCCAGTGGAAGACCGAATTGCCAGCATAGACCCAGGTGCCTGTCAGCGTGCCGATGTTCTCTGCGATCCACAGAAACACGGTGGAGAGGCAGGCCGCAACCAAAAGCGGCATCGCATATCTGTGATCTTGTACCAGAAACGAGATGCGCGTGCGCCAGAACAGGAGGATCGTTGCCGCCATCAGAACGTAGCGCGCGTCGGGGCCGAAATGGTGCCAGAAGAAGTTGAGGTAGATCGCAAGGCCAAGCGCCCAGGTCGTCCATTCCGGCGGGTAGGGGGTGAAGCGCATGTCGAAGATGCGGACCACCCGGGCGATATAGCTGCCGACCGAGGCATAGAGGAAGCCCGAGAAAAGCGGCACGCCCGCGATCTTCATGACGCCCGGCTCTGGGTAACTCCAGGATCCCATCTCGAGCTTGAAGATCTCCATGATCGTACCGGTGACGTGGAACAGCAGGATGACCTTTGCCTCGCGCCAGCTCTCGAGCTTGAGCCAGAGGAAGAGCGCCTGGATCGCAAGCGCGCAGACCAGCAGGAAGTCATAGCGCGCGAGCGCCCAATCGCTCTGCCAGACCAGTTTGGTGACGATGAGCAGGATTAGCATGAGCCCACCAAAGAGGCAGGCCCAGCCCTGTTTCAGGACGAACATAACGAATTCGGCCAAGGCAAAAGGCAGCCGCGCCCGCATCCAATCGCCCATCCGGCGCTCGACGGCTAGCCTTTTCCGCATATGGTGGTTTTGCATTCGATAAAGACAAGATATGGTGCGGTGGCGACTCGGGTGAGCCTAGACCAGAAGCTGTGCGAAACACCAGCCATGGGTCGCGGGGACGGAGGATGACATGGCTCTGACAGAGGAACAGCAGGCGGAGATCGAGGCGCAGCGCGCCCGGTCAGAGCCAACGCGCCGGGCTGTTGCACCGGGGATGGAGGCGTGGCTCTACAAGGCAGTGCCGGTGCTCGATCACGGGTTTGTCCGGGCGATCGACTATATGGGCGATGATGCTGCGATCGTGCAGGCGGCGCGGGTGTCGTATGGCCAGGGGACGAAGAAGGCGCGCGATGATAGCGGCTTGATCCGGTATTTGATGCGCCATTGGCACTCGACTCCGTTCGAGATGTGCGAGCTGAAGCTGCATGTGAAGCTGCCGGTTTTCGTGGCGCGGCAATGGATCCGGCACCGCACGGCGAATGTGAACGAGTACTCAGCGCGCTACTCGATCCTGGATCGCGAGTTCTATATCCCCGAGCCCGAGCATCTGGCGGCCCAGTCCAAGGTCAACAACCAAGGCCGCGGCGATGTGCTGCAAGGTGCTGAGGCCACTCGGGTGCTGGAGATGCTGAAATCGGATGCGGGGCGGTCCTATGATCATTACGAGCAGATGCTCTCGACCGAGGGGCAAGACGGGTTGGCCCGCGAGCTTGCCCGGATGAACCTGCCGATGAACATCTATACGCAATGGTATTGGAAGGTGGATCTGCACAACCTCTTCCACTTTCTGCGCCTGCGCGCGGATGCCCATGCGCAATACGAGATCCGGGTCTATGCCGATGTGATTTGCGAGATGGTCAAGGACTGGGTCCCGGCGGCCTATGGCGCGTTTGAGGATTACCGGCTGGGCGCGGTCCAGTTCTCGGCCAAAGGCATGGCAGCACTGCGCCGGATGCTGGCGGGCGAGGCGATGGATGCGGAGAAGGCAGGGATGAGCGCAGGCGAATGGCGCGAGTTAGAAGCAGCGCTGAAAGGGTGATCTGGGCTGCGCCTGGCGCGGTGTTGTCGTAACCTAAGCTGCGTTGCGCTTGGTGATTGGACCCAGATGCGTTGCAGTCAAAGTGCCCGGCATAAAGGCTTGGCGGGCACCGCAATGCTCGCAGGTCCAATAGACGATTGGGCCGCAGAGCGGGCAGACGGGGGTTTTGCCCCAGGTTTTCACCTGAGTGGGGGCATGCGGCGCGAACTTGCCGCTGCAGGTCACCGTCGAGGCGGTGTTACAATGGGAACAGATGGCCTGGGTCATGCGCCATTCTCCGGCGTTTCGGTTCATCGGACGCGCGGACAATCGCATGGTGTGCTTGGTCTGACTGCGACGATCCTCACAAGCCGATAAGATCTTGCGGCTACTGCTGTTCCGGCCCTATTGAGCAAGGGTACGAGGAGATTGGTTATGAGCAAGCTCGATGAATTGCGTGAGCGTGAACGCGAGCTGAAACAGCAGCGCGATAAGACCCGCGAAGGCAAGAAACGCCGCCGGCGGCGGCGGCGGTCGAGCCGGTCTGGCCCAAAGCCGCTCTTGTTATCGGCGCGGTTCACGGGCGCGGTCATGGTTCTGATCGCGACGGTGCTGGCGGTCAATACAGCCATCACGCTCGCCCCGCGAGATCGCGTTTATGCCGCCCGTGGGGAGCGGGTGAACGGTCTGATCGAGGAGCGGTTTCTTCAGCCTCGCAGCCTTGATCTGGGCGTCGTCGAGATCGAGCGCCCGCCCCGCCGGATGATGACGGTCTCCTACCTCAGCCCGGCCGGGCCACAGAAATTCACCTCGGAGGTCTCAGAAGAGGTCTATGAGGAAAAGCAGATCGGCAACCGGGTCAGAGTAGAATTCGTGATGAGCGAAGCGGGGATGGAGCGGATCGTCAACGCGGCACCCTATGATCCGGTTGGCTATTTTCTCTTGCAAGCGGGGCTTGGCACGACCGGGTTGGTTTTGTTCCTGTTTGGCCCGGCGTTTTGGCGCGGACGCTATGCCTGAGCTGGCGGTCTCAGCCCTTCCAGAAGCGGCCTTTGGTGGTCTGGTGGAAGGCGTTCCGACGGCGGAGCTTGTGGCCGCGGCCGAGGATCTGAGAGCCGCTTTTGATCAGGCCGGTGGGTTGTTGGTTCTGCGCGGGTTGCTCGATTTGGCGCCTGGCGATCTGGTGCAGCTTGCCTCGCTGTTTGGCCCGGAGGTTGAGAATATCCGCCAGACCCTGACGGCGGAGCGGTTTTTCCACCCCGACCATCCTTGCGTGATGAAGCTCGCCAACACCCCGCCGGTGAGCCACCCGCCCCCGCCCGCGGCCCCGCGGCTGGCCGGTGGCGGGCTTGATGTCCGTCACCCCCAGCAGACCAACTGGCATACGGATCAGAGCTATCGCCGCCCGCCCCCGGATGTGACGCTGCTCTATGGCCGTATCTGTCCACCAGCCGATCAGGGGCAGACCCTGTTTGCCGATTGCACGGCCGCCTTTGCAGCATTGGAGGAGGCCGAGCAGGCCCGCCTGCAATCGCTGAGCGCGTTGCATGCGCCGCGCTGGATTGGGCGCACGCCCGAGGATGTGCGCGCAGGCAGGCCGCCGCACCCGCTTTTGCCCCATCAATATCCCCAGCCCCAGCCCCTGGTTCGAGTGCATCCCAGCACAGGCCGCCCGGCGCTTTATATCTGCCAGGCCGAGCAGATGGACTGTTTGGAAGGCCCGATCCCCAGCTTGGGCGCGGGACCGGACAGCGCGGGCGCTGCGCTGTTGGAGCGCCTGCTGTGCCATGCGACCCAGCCCAGCTTTGTCTATACCCATGCTTGGCAAGCCGGGGATCTGGTGATCGCCGACAATCGCTGTCTGCTGCATTGCGCGACCTGGTATGATGCCGAGACCCATGCGCGGGAGATGTGGCGCGCGACCGTCATGGGCAGGCCGGGCGCGGAATATGCCGGAGAGCCGAAAAGTTGGCTGCCCAAGCCCGGCCAGGACATCATGCAGGGCATGGATCACGCCTGACCATTTTTCCCACGCCGGGACATTTCCCACCGACCATGACAGAAATATGTTAGGTTGAACGTGTTTCCGGCGGTCTTACTGAGCTGGGTTGGGTGTGATTGGAAGGAACGAAGCTGGTCCGCCCTTGGCGGATAGGGATCTCGAAACGCGTCTGGCTGACCAGATTCGCGACTGGCAAGATTTCGCTAAATCAGCCCGGGACTGGCTTTGGACCACCGATGCCGAGGGGCGCTTCACCCATATCTCCGAACAGTTCCGAGAGATCTGCGGCGAGCGGCCGGAATACTTCTATGGCAAGACCCGGGAGGAGCTGGCGCTGCGCTATCTCGACCCGGAAATGGCTGAGAAGATCTTTGCCGATATCAAAGCGCTGAAGCCGTTCCGCGACCTTGTCTTGCAACGTGCGACCGAGGATGGACGCAAGGTCTGGATCCGCTCCAGCGGAGTGCCTCGTTTCGATGCCGAGGGCCGGTTCATCGGCTATCGCGGCGCGGGCAGTGATCTGACAGAGTTCGTGACGACTTGGGAACGGCGCAACCAGTTGGCGGTGCTGCTGCACTCGGCGCCTTTTGGCATGATGATGATCGATGCGGATCTGCGCATTCAATTGGCCAATGCGGCCCTATTGGATTTCCTCGATACGGTGATGCCCAATATCAAGATCGGCTCGTCAATGCGCGAGTTCCTGCGCACCGGCATCCAGCTGGGCTTTGTCGATCTTGAGGGCGAGGATCAGGAGGTCTTTGTCGCCAAGCGCATGGAGCAGATCGTATCTGGCCCCAGCGTGGTCGAGCGGCAATTGATGGGGGGCAGTTTCCAGATCCGCTCGCACCCGTTGCCCGATGGCTCGATCCTGTTCTATTTCGTCGATGTCTCGGAAGAGCGGCGCCTCAGGGATCAGCTGATGCAGACCCAGCGGATCGAGGCGATGGGCCATCTGACCGCCGGGATCGCCCATGATTTCAACAATCTGATGGAAGTGATCCTGGGCAGTTTGGAACTGTTGCGGGCGGATCGAGGCTCGACCGATGCCGATGATTTGCTCGACATGGCGACCCGGGCCACCGAGCGGGGTGCGCAACTGACCAGCCAGTTGCTCTCCTTCAGTGGCGAGGCGAAGCTGTCGCC
>JBCDAS010000213.1:0-7673 GCA_039185235.1 Pseudomonadota bacterium | reverse complement strand
TTTCCGACCGCCACGCCGCTTCACTTGCGGCTTTTCTTCCATGTAGAGCCGCCGGGTCTTTTTCTGGTTCACTTGCCAGCCCTGCCGTTCCAGCATCAAGTGCACGTGCCTGTAGCCGAACCGACGCCGTTCATCGGCCACTGCCTTCATAGCTTTGCGCAGATCGCCGTCATCCTGTCGCACGCTGCGATAGCGCCCGCTCGCTCGATCGACCCCCAAGCACAGAACACGCCCGCCGCTCACTCACCTGGTGCGCCTTGCGCAAATCGGCGACAGCATCTCGCCTCGCGGCGGGCGCAACCACTTTCGCGATGCGACGTCTTTCAGCATGGCGTTTTCGAGCATCTGCTCACCGAGCAACTTCTTTAGCTTGGCGTCCTCATCCTCGAGCGCCTTCAGCTTCCTGGCGACAGACAAATCCATCCCACCACACTTGGCTTTCCACTTGTAGAATGTCGCTACTGATCCCGTGTTCCCGGCAGATGTTGGCGGTCGAAACCCCGCCCTCGTCCTGCCGAAGGATCGATATGATCTGCTCTCCGCTGAACCTTGATCGCTTCATTCCGTCTCCTTCGTTGGAACGGACCCTACCTCAATCTGGAAGAGAAAATGGGGCTCTGGACATCTTTCGCCGCCGCGTGCTAACTGCAGCGGGTCTCTTGGCTTTCCAGCCCGTGCCCACCAGTCTCTTGCTTCTAGAGCGTTTCAGGTTATGTTGGAAGCGTAGCCAGCGTTCTGGGAGTAGTTTGCGCACTCTTTGGGGGTGAAGTGATCAAGGATGGTACCGACGGCTCGCCAGAGTGTGTCGCGCGTCCGCGCGCCCGCGCCGCGCATGCGGTGTTTGAGCTTCGAGAAGGCCTGCTCGATAGGGTTGAGATCAGGACTATAGGGCGGCAGGAACAGAAGGTGAGCGCCTGCTGACCGGATGGCTTGGCGCACCGCGTGGCTCTTGTGGCTGGCGAGGTTGTCCATCACGACGATGTCGCCGGGTTTAAGCGTCGCAACGAGAACGCGCTCTATGTAGGTTCTGAAGATGTCGCCGTTCACCGGGCCATCAAACACCCATGGCGCGTCGATCCTGTCATGGCGAAGGGCCGCAATGAAGGTTGAGGTGTTCCAGTGGCCGAACGGCGCAGCACCCGGTAGCCGTTCGCCCTTCGGCGCCCAGCCGCGAAGCGGGGCCATGTTCGTCTTCACCCAGGTCTCATCAATGAAAACCAACCGCGCCGGGTCGATCTTGCCCTGATATCGCTGCCAGCGTTCGCGCCGGCGCTTTACATCCGGGCGTTCGCGTTCGTCGGCGACCAGCGTCTTTTTTTGAAACTGAACCCGCAGCCGCGCAGGAACCGCCAAACCGTGTCGTGGCTGACGACAACGCCCCGCTCTGTCAGCAGACCCTGCAGAGCGGCAAGGGTCACATGGGGACAACTGCGCACCTGCTCCAAGAGCCAGTCCCGGTGCGGCGTAAGGAGGGGGCGGCGATACCCGCCCATCTTCGCCGGGCTGACCGAGCCGGTCATTCGCGCTCGATCCGTCCACTTGACCACGCTCGACGGCGCAACCCCGAACCGCGCCGCAACGCTGCGGCAACTCTCCCCCGATTGCATCGCGGCAACCACCCGCTCTCTTAGGTCATCCGAATAGGCTTTCGTCATCCATACTGGCCTCGATCACCAGAACGGATTCTGAATCACACTCGGCCCACAATGGGAACCCCCTTCTGATTCCGAGAAAAACTGAATTGCCCTAGTGGAGACGCGACAATAGATCAGGGCTCTCAGGACAAAAGAGTTCTGGGCGCTCATACCTCCTCGCTTTCTTCTTTGGGCTGATCCTCCGATCTTATCACGGCCGCCATCAGCGCCGCTCTGAGATCGAGACCTTGAGACGCCTCCTAGGCCCTTACCCCAGAACCCGACCCGCCACGGCATCCAGTTTCGCCAAAAGCGCCGGGTCGCGTGCTTCGGGTGCTGTGATCAATGCATAGTCCAGGGCCCGATCGCAGCCATAAGGGCATGGCGCCCGCTCCGCCCCCAGATCAGCCACGATCGCGGAGATGAGCGCCTTCGCCTTCTCCACATTGCCCTGCATGACCTTGAGGATCGACGGCACATCCACTTCCCCATGATCTGGATGCCAACTGTCATAATCGGTGACCATGGCCACCGTAGCGTAGCAGATCTCCGCCTCGCGCGCCAATTTCGCCTCGGGCATATTGGTCATCCCAATCACATCACAGCCCCAGCTCTCGCGATACATATGGCTCTCCGCCAGCGATGAGAATTGCGGCCCCTCCATTGCCAGATATGTCCCGCGGGCATGATACTGGATGCCCTTGCTCATCGCCGCATGGGCCAGAGCCGCGTGCAGCCGGCCACAGACCGGATGCGCCATCGAGACATGGGCAACACAACCGCTCTCGAAAAAGCTCTTCTCGCGATTGACCGTCCGGTCGATGAATTGGTCGACCATGACGAAGTCGCCCGGTGCCATCTCTTCACGAAACGATCCAACGGCGGAGATCGAAAGGATATCGGTCACACCCACCCGTTTCAGGGCATCGATATTGGCGCGATAGTTAATCTCGGTCGGCGGCAGCCTGTGGCCACGCCCATGTCGAGGCAAAAAGGCGATTGAAACGCCCTGCAATCGCCCGGTCAGGATCTGATCCGAAGGCGTCCCCCAAGGCCCCTCGACGCTCTGCCATTCAGCGCCCTCAAGCCCCTCGATCTGATAGAGCCCGCTGCCGCCAATCACGCCGATCACTGTTTCTGTCATTCGATATCCTCAACGCGATTATGGGGCCGCCGGCTCCAGGTGGGTGGGTGGGGGAGGCGGCGGCCCCATAATCCCCTCCACCATGCGCCTCAGCCTTTGCCGAGCGCTTGAGAATCCCCAGCCCCAGGCCGGCTCATCTCCCAAACCTCGCGCACGGTGGCATAGTCTTTATATCCCATCCGCGCGATCGGCTGATAAGCTACGACATCCAAAAGCCCATCCTTAAGATAGGCATCCTGGATATGCACTCCGACCACTTCGCCGATCACCATGATGTTGGGGCGGTCCTCGTGAAACCCTGGGAGATCGTCGAGGATCCGCACCACTTTACATTCCATCACAGCGACGGCTTCGGCCACGAAAGGCACCGAAATCTCCCGCCCCGGCGCCTTGGTCAGCCCGGACGCTTCGAACTCGTCCACACCTGCCGGATAGATCCCGGTCGAGATATTCATGCGATCCTTCAAGGCCTCACTGACAACGTTATAGGCGAACTCCCCAGTCGCCCGGCAATTCGCCACCGTGTCCTTGACTTCTTCCTCTCGGCTCTTGCGCCCAGTCTGCGCAAACATCACCAACGGCGGATGATCACCACAGCCATTGAAGAAACTATAGGGCGCCAGATTGCTCCGACCCTCGGCATCCATGGTCGAAATCCAGCCAATCGGGCGTGGGACAACGATGGCTTTGAACGGATCATGTGGCAGCCCATGGCCGTCTTTCGGGCGATAGAACATCAGAGCTCCTCTGGTCAGGGATGGCCGGGCCGTGATAACGCCCACCCGATGCACCCTTGATACGCGCCTGAACGGACAAGAAAACCCCTGAATGTTCCGCCTGTCCCGTGAAACCCCAGAGGATGGCTACGAGGTCGAGATGCTGCTCGATCTTGCCTTTGCACCTGGGCGCATGGCGCTCAGCTCGTATACCCTGCGCGAAGAGGTCGACCCGATCCCCGAGCTCTGCACGATCGTGCGCGATGAGTATGATGTCCTGGTTGGCTGCATACGCTTCTGGCCTGTCCGGGTGGGGGAGGCGGGTGCTCCTGCACTTCTGCTCGGGCCGATTGCGATCCACCCGACCCGGCAAGGTGAAGGACTGGGGCAGCTTCTCATCGGGAACGGGCTCAGCGAGGCCCAATCGCTCGGCTGGCGCCTCGTTCTCCTGGTTGGCGATGCGCCCTATTACAGCCGCTTCGGCTTTGTCCCGTCAGCACCGTTCGGCCTCACCTTTCCCGCCCCGGTCAATCAAGATCGCTTTCTGCTTTATGAACTCACCAAAGACGCCGCTAAGGATGTTTTTGGTCAAGTTCACTCTTGGAGAAGGTGAGTCGTAGTTCCCCTTTACAAAAAAACACCATTCATGCATCCAAATTTTTATGAAACGAGTAAAATAAAGTGGTTGCGAAAACTGGGAGAAAATAATACCTGAGAGCTAACCTAGTTCAGCTTTGTGCGCGGTGGTGTTCCATTGAAATTCGTTGCGCCAAGTTCTGAAAATCATAAACGCCGAACCCTAGAGTCAATGTGGAGACACTTGGTATGTCTGATGAAATGATCGAACGTGGTGAACTTCTCGCCCTAACCTCGGATATCGTGGCAGCACATGCTTCGAACAACGCTGTTCCGACCGGTGATTTGCCGGGCCTAATTGAAACGGTTTTTCATACGCTGGAGAACCTCAATGCGCCCGAGCAAGAACCCGTGATCGAGCTGAAACCCGCAGTGCCGATCAAAAAGTCGGTCACGGATGACTACATCATCTGTCTGGAAGACGGCAAAAAGCTCAAGATGCTCAAGCGCCACTTGAAAACCGCCTATGATATGACGCCCGATGAGTATCGGTCGAAATGGGGCCTGGGGCATGACTACCCAATGGTCGCGCCCTCTTATGCGGTCAAGCGGCAAGAATTGGCCAAGAAGATCGGTCTCGGCCGCAAGCCGCGCAAATAGCCAAGGCACCTTCGGGGGTTTCCCAACGCGCCCAACGTGATATGACACGGCCCGCCCAAACGGACGGGCGCGTTGAGGACCCAATGGCGAAAAAGCTCTTCATCAAGACCTATGGCTGTCAGATGAATGTCTATGACAGCGAGCGTATGGCCTCGGCTATGCAGGCCAATGGGTATGAGGAGACCGACCGCCCGGACGATGCGGACATGATCGTCCTCAACACCTGCCATATCCGTGAAAAGGCAGCGGAGAAGGTCTATTCCGAGCTTGGGCGCCTCAAACCGCTCAAGAGCCAAAACCCTGATCTCAAGATCGCCGTGGCGGGCTGCGTGGCCCAGGCCGAGGGGGTCGAGATCGTGCGCCGCGCCCCTGTGGTGGATCTCGTGGTCGGGCCCCAGGCCTATCACCGCCTGCCCAGCATGGCAGCGGCCAAAGGTGTGCAGATCGAGACGGAGTTTCCCGAAGAGGACAAATTCGACCACTTGCCGCAACCGCCAAAGGCACGCCGCGCTCCGGCCGCGTTCCTGACGGTCCAGGAAGGGTGTGACAAATTCTGTGCCTTCTGCGTTGTGCCCTACACCCGGGGCGCCGAAGTCTCCCGCCCGGCAGAGCGGCTTTTGGCCGAAGCACGGGATCTGGTCAGCCGCGGGGTCGTGGAGATCACCCTGCTGGGCCAAAACGTCAATGCGTATCATGGCGCCGGACCCGACGGGGACTGGTCGCTTGCCCAACTGATCCGGGCTTTGGCCGCGATCGAGGGGCTACAGCGGATCCGCTACACGACCTCCCATCCCAACGACATGACCGAGGATCTGATCGCCGCCCATGCCGAGATCCCCGAGCTTATGCCCTATCTGCATCTGCCAGTGCAGGCAGGCTCGGACCGGGTGCTCAAAGCGATGAACCGCAAGCACACCGCCGAGAGCTACCTCCGGATCATCGAGCATATGCGCGCCGCGCGCCCCGATATGGCGATCTCGGGCGATTTCATCACGGGCTTTCCTGGTGAGACCGAGGCGGATTTCGAAGACACGCTGGCACTGGTGCGCGAGGTGAACTACGCCCAGGCTTTCAGCTTCAAATACTCACCCCGCCCCGGCACCCCGGCCACCACATCCGAGCAGGTGCCAGAAGAGGTCAAAGGCGATCGTCTCCAACGTCTCCAAGCCTTGCTGAGCGAGCAACAGGCGGCGTTCCAACGCTCGATGATAGGCCGCACACTGCCCGTTCTGATCGAGAAACCAGGCCGTATGCCGGGCCAGATGGTCGGACGCTCGCCCTATCTCCAGCCAGTCCATCTCGACTGTTCCCCGGACAAGGTCGGCCAAATTCTGGATGTCGAGATCGAAAATGCGCAGCCAAACTCCCTTTCCGGGGCGCTTCTAACCGCCGCCTGATTTCCATTCTGCGCAAAAGTCGAAGAATCGGTCAGCAAACCTGCCGATTTCCCCCATTCATTGCTTGTCCACCTGAACCTGCGAACCATATCGACGGCTGACCCACAGGAGATGGAGGTATCGATGGCGCGGACGGGCGCGAAGCTTTCGAATGAGATGTTGAGTGGACTGGTCCTTGCCGGTGCCGCGATTTTGGGTGTTCTGTTCGAAAACATCGATCTGCTTCGACCTTACTATGACCAACTCCTGGGCGCCTATCTCACGGTTGCGATCGAAGGCGCTTCGATCAACAAACCGCTCCTGCTTTGGATCAATGATGGCCTGATGGCGATCTTCTTCCTCTTCGTAGCCCTTGAGATCAAAAAGGAATTGGTCGACGGCGCGCTCAGCGAGTGGAAACGCGCGGCGCTCCCGGTTATGGGGGCGATCGGCGGCATGGCGGTGCCAGCCATGGTCTTCCTTGGCATTGTCGGGATTGAGAGCGCCGAGGCGCGCGGCTGGGCGATCCCGGCCGCGACCGACATCGCCTTTGCCATGGGGGTCTTGGCGCTCTTTGGTGATCGCGTTCCCGCGCCTTTGAAGGTCTTCCTGTTGGCCTTGGCCATCGTCGATGACCTTGCCGCGATTGCTATTATTGCGATCTTCTACACCTCGGAACTGTCCAGCGAAGCTCTCACCATCGCCGCGATCGGTCTCGCAGCGCTGGCAGGTATGAACCTGCTGAAGGTACGTAGCCAGGCGGCCTTTATTGTCGTTGGTCTGATCCTCTGGGTCGCGGTGTTGAAATCCGGTGTCCATGCCACATTGGCAGGCGTTGCCCTGGGTTTCGCAATCCCGATCCGCAAGGATGCAAACGGCTTCTCTCCCTTGGTCAACATGAAGAATGGCCTGCGTCCCTGGGTGGGCTTTCTTGTTATGCCGGTCTTTGCTTTCGCCAATGCCGGCGTGCCGCTCCACAGCCTCTCGATCTCAGATCTGACCGCACCGTTGACGCTTGGGATCATGGCGGGCTTGTTCATTGGTAAGCAAATCGGCGTCTTTGGGCTCGCTTGGCTCGCCATCAAAACCGGTATTGCCGAGCGGCCCGCGGGGGCGACCATGGCGCAGATCTATGGTGTGTCGCTCCTTGCAGGGATTGGCTTCACCATGAGCCTCTTCATCGGAACCCTCGCATTCACCGATGTCGACAGCCAGAACGCGGTGCGTCTGGGCGTGATCACCGGCTCGTTGCTTTCGGGCATCCTCGGGGTGCTCGTGCTGATCATGTCGACCAGCCCTGCATCGATCAAAGCGAGTTCTGGAGAGCCCGCTCGCGCGATGTGACGCTCGGGTGACGCGATTTCCGCTTGCGTGGTCGCGTCGCCTCCGTCAACATCTGGGTGTGCTAAGTGAATTGGAGCCTCATATCTCGTGCCGACACCCAAACCCAAGCCTCAGCCTATGATCGAGACTGAAGCGGGCGCGTTGGACGAGACCCTGATCGAGTTCCAGGACAATCGCCTTCTGATCGATCTCTGCGGCCAGTTCGACAAGAACCTCACAGCCC
>JBCDAS010000212.1:0-7753 GCA_039185235.1 Pseudomonadota bacterium | reverse complement strand
CGCCGTTTGGTCCTGCGAAACATCTAAACCGACATAACGTTTCATCGTCGTATCTCCTCAAACTCCAAAGTTGCGAGATCCGATCTTAATCGTTCTCGACGCCCTCAGAGCTCGGGCCGCTGCAGATACGCCATGTCCGCTTTTCTTGTCGGTTTAAGGTCGCGATGCATTTGCCGCGAACGACTGATCTCTGCCATGGTGTTTTTTTTCTGCGGTCGCGAACGGCACAAATCGCACCTTTGGTATAAGAGATCGAGCGGCAGTTCTGTCCCGCATCTCACTCTTCGAAGAACGTCCTATCTCCGACATGTCAGGCGTGTCAGGGCGAGGCTCAGAGACGCTCGGCGTGCCAGGCGATATGGTCCTGGATGAAGCTTGCCACGAAGAAATATGAGTGGTCATAGCCGGGCTGCATGCGAAACACGCTGGGGGTGCGGGTCTCGGTCAGGGCGCCCGCCAGCGCTTCGGGCTTCAAAGCCGCGAGGAACTGGTCCGAGGCGCCTTGGTCGACCAGGATGTCCCGGCTCCAGCCTGTCTCGCGCATCATCAGGGTCGCGTCGTGGGAGGCCCATTTGCTCTCATCCGAGCCAAGATAGGCCGAGAGTTGTTTGCGCCCCCAATCGGCGCTGGTCGGATGGGCGATCGGTGCAAAGGCCGAAAGCGAGCGGTAGAGATCGGGCTTTGACAAGGCCAGCGTGATCGCGCCATGCCCGCCCATGGAATGCCCAGTGATCCCTTGACGCTCCGCATCTATTGGGAAATTGGCCGCGACCAGGGCTTGGAGTTCCTCGGTGATGTAGGAGTACATCTGATAATGCGGCGCCCAGGGCTCTTCGGTCGCATCCACATAGAAGCCTGCCCCCTGGCCCAGATCATAGCCCTCGTCATCCGCAACGCCTTCTCCCCGGGGGGACGTGTCGGGGAAGACAACCGCCATCCCCGCCTCGGCCGCAAAGGCCTGTGCCATGGACTTGGTCATCGCATTTTCATGGGTGCAAGTGAGGCCCGAGAGATACCAGAGACAGGGCACCTTCTCGCTCGCCACCATCGGCGGCAAGTACACCGCAAAGGTCATTTTGCAATTCGTGGTGTTTGAATAATGTGTGTATACACCCTGTATACCAGAAGAACACACATTCTCAGATACGGTTTCCATGCGGTTTCTCCCCTCAAAAATGAAAAGCGCCGGGGGTGTTTTCCCCGGCGCCTTCCGATTCTGTCCAGTACCTTATTGCGCGTTGGCGTAATGCTCGGAGAGATGGCGGGAGACGATCGAGAACCACTCGCCGCTCGACTTCATCTTTTGCAGCCCGCTGTCTATTGCCGCGATATAGGCGTCTTTGTTCGGGTTCGTCTTCGCGATCACCGCATGCATGGTCGCGATATAGGAAAGCCCATCCTGGAAGACGATTTTGTCCTTGGCCCCGATCTCGGAGATGATCCCCTCGGCCACATCAGCTGCAAGCACCACGACGTCATATTTGCCAGCGACGAGACCCTCGAAGCAGTCCGTCGGCCCATTGGGTTGATCATGCACAATATTGGGTGGAACCAGGTTGTGCTCTTCCATCATGAAGGTCGAGTACCCTGCCGGGCGGCAAAAGGTTTTGCCCATCAGATCAGCATGGGAGGCGGGCGCTGGCGTACCGGCCTGCATGTAGTACCCGACCACCTGCTCATAGATTGGATCGGACCAGTCGAGGTTGTTGCAGCGAAACTTCGAGCCATCGCCCAACCGCTCAACCACATCGCAGTTCGGGCGGAACCAGGCGATGCTGAAATCATAGGCGTGATCGGTGATCAGAGGCCGCAGATGCGCGCCCCAATCGTTGATGAAGTCGATTTTGTAGTCCGGGCTGCCATCGGCGATCTCGAGCGCGCGGTTGGTGATCTCCACCGCCATGCCGCCTTGCTCCTGATCTTCATCCGTGAAGGGGGCCCAATCGGTCCCAACCACGACCCGGATCTGTGCTTCCTCGGGCGCGGGCAACGCTTCGGTCGTGGCCACAGTGCGGATCACCGAGGTGTCTGCGGCCGATGCCTCCCCTGCGCCGGTGCAAGGGATCTCCAGCACCAGACCGATATTGATCAGTTCCGGGTTCGGTCCAATCGCCCTTGAATTCGCAGTGTAGAGCAATTGGAATGCGCTCGCATCGCCATAGGCCCGCGCCGCGATCTGGCTCAGACTATCGCCGCGCACAACCGTGTAGGTGGTGCCGCATTGCAGAGTCTGGGCGTCTGCGACCGTGCCTTGTCCCAAAACCCCCGTCATTGCGACTCCGCCGATGGCGAAGGCGCGGTAGATCGAATTCCATGTCATGTCTCACGTCCCCAGTCACTCCGGCATCTCTCACCGGAACAAGTTATCTTCATAGTTGAATTTGGGCGATAAATTGCGGCCAATATGGGGCAATCAATAGCTATTTTCACTATATATTCGGGTCAGATCCCCCGACCAAGCGCCGTGATAGGCGGTCAAAAGCTCATCTGCGGGGGTAATGCCCCGCTCAACGCTGTCTGTGAGCGCATTCAGAAAGTGGGTTTCGTCGGGGATGAGGCCACCTGCACCGGGCCTTGCGCGCGCTTTCAGCCCGGCCTCGGCGATGGCGAGGCACTCGCCTGCGATCTCGCGCAGGCTCCGACCGCGCAGGGTTGCTTTCAGCCCATCAACCGAGGCATCGATGCGCAGTTGATCGCGCTCCTCCGCAGTCCAGTCCTTGACCAGATCCCAAGCGGCATCGAGCGCGGTTTGCTCATAGATCAGCCCAACCCAAAACGCAGGCAATGCGCAGAGACGCCGCCACGGCCCGCCATCGGCGCCGCGCATCTCGATGAACTTCTTGATCCGCGCTTCGGGGAAAATCGTGGTCAGGTGATCGGCCCAATCGCTGAGCGTCGGCACTTCGCCGGGCAGCGCGGGCAGACGGCCCTTGAGGAAATCGCGGAAGCTTTGGCCAAGCGCATCGATATAGACCCCGTCGCGATAGACGAAATACATCGGCACATCGAGCGCATAGTCGACCCAGCGCTCAAACCCCATGCCGTCTTCAAAGACCCAAGGCAGCGTGCCGGTGCGATCCGCATCCAGATCCCGCCAGATCCGGCTACGCCAGCTCAGATGGCCATTCGGTTTGCCCTCGAAAAACGGCGAGTTGGCGAAAAGCGCTGTGGCAACCGGTTGTAGCGCCAGGGCGACCCGGAGTTTTTGCACCATGTCCGGCTCGGACGCGAAGTCGAGATTCACTTGCACCGTACAAGTCCGGTACATCATCTGCGTGCCATGGGTGCCAACTTCCCCCATATAGCGCGTCATCAGCTTGTATCGGCCCTTGGGCATCATATCCATCTGCTCATGGGTCCAGATCGGCGCCGCCCCCAGGCCGATAAAGCCGACCCCGATCTGATCGGCGATGGATTTCACCTCTTCCAGGTGCTGGTTCACCTCATCGCAGGTCTCGTGGATGGTCTCGAGCGGCGCGCCTGAGAGCTCGAGCTGTCCGCCCGGCTCAAGGCTGACATTGGCGCCATCTTTGGTGAGGCCGATGATGTTGCCGCCTTCCTCCAAAGGCGCCCAGCCATAGCGGTCGCGCAGCCCTTCGAGAACCGCTTGGATCGAGCGCTCCCCAGCATAGGGCAGCGGCTTTAGCGTGTCTTTGCAATAGCCGAACTTCTCGTGCTCGGTGCCAATCCGCCAGTCTTCCTTGGGCTTGCAGCCCGCGGCGAGATAACCGGCGAGGTCATCATGGCTCTCGATCGGGCCCCCGCCCTGTTGTGGAATGGACATGGTCTGGAGCTCCTGTCTGCGCGCACATGCCTCCGCGAGCTAGTCCGCATAGAGCGTCAGAGCAAGGTGAAACTGCGTCTTGATCTGAGCGAGACCCTATTCCAGCGGTTCAACCCGGGCATTTGAGATAAAGCCCGGCCGGGTTGGGAGGGCCTTGGACTTCGAGCAAGTTGTGCTCAACCCCATCGAGCGTCGCGCGCCAGAAGATCATCTCATGGGTCCGCTGGCCGGTGACCGAGAAGTTCAACGCCAAGCGCCCATCGCCAAGCCGCCCGCCCGAGATCTGCGGGTCATAGCGCCAGATCTTCTCACCCCCCGCCTTATCGGTTGTGGTCAGCGCAAACCGCCCATTGGCAAAGGCGAGGTGGATCACCCCCTGATCGGCGCCTTCCAGCGCACAGACCGCGCTGGCCGCGGCCAGATTCTCAGCATCCGTCGCGGCCTGGCTGCCCCGCATAATCGCCCAACGCCCGGTCAACGCGTCTTGGACGGATTCCGCCGCGGCGTCGGAGGCGAGCATCGCGCAGGCAAGAAACACAGCTCGGATCATGATATCGCCGCGCGTCTTGGTATCACCTCAACAGCTCACATCTAGGGCAGCCACTCCGGCTTCGATGGAGGTCACGGCGACTTGGCAGCCTCCGATCTCGGCCGGTTCGCCGCCCAGTTTCAGGCTGACCCCTTCGGTGCCGTTGATCAGGCCGATCAAGGTGTCCTCGTTGACCCGATAGGCAAAAAGCCGGGCCTCGCCGATCACGGCGGTCGCGCCGGCGGTCAGACCGCCATCTGGGAGGGGCGTTGTTTCGGCCTTGTATCCCGCCTGTGTGTCAACGGCGGCGGTGACCGTCTCCTCCGCTGCGGCTTCGTTGGATGCGGTTGGCTCCGGATCTGCCTCCGCCTCGGGCGCTGCCGGGAGCGCGCTTGAGGTCTCAGGCGCGATTGCTGTTGCGATTTCGGCCAATTGCGCTCCAAGGGCGGCTTGGCCTTCGCCGAGGATCGCGCCTGCGGCCTGCATGGTCTCGACATCGCGGCGAATGGCGGCCACTTGGCGCTCCATTTGGGCGGAGAGCGTTGCGACTGTCTCCGACAGAACCCGCGTATCCCCTTGCACGGCCGCCGTATGGCCCCTGACCTCCACCATCGCGGCTGTGCTGGCCGTCTGATCCGCCTGCATCTGCGCGAGGGTCGCCTCCATCTCCTGCACCTGCTGGAGCAGGCGTTGATCCGTGTCATCCGAGGTGCCGATGGCAAGGCCTACAAGGATACCGATCACCAATCCGCCGCCCGCAGCGGCACCCCAAGACTCGTTGCTGATCATAATGCCTCCCATTGGTTGTTGTATGCCCGAGTATAGAAGAGCCGCTGCCAGAATGTGACGCTTTTCTCATGGCGATTGCTGACCTGGCGAAAGCGTATTGAAGTGCAACTGGTCGTGACGGAGGTCTTTCCTTTCTGTGACAACCGCTTAAAGAATATTTCAGGGAGCACAGCAACAGGAAAGCTTTTCTGAATGGCGCATCCGAAATCGATCACATTGAAGCAGCTGAGAGCGCTCGCGGCGATTGTTGAGACGGGCTCGATCACAGCCGCGGCGGGAAAGTTGCACGTCACTCCGCCTGCGGTCTCGACCCAGTTGAAGACCTTGGAGGACAGTGTCTGTGCCCAGGTTATCAAGCGCGGGCCGGATGGCAAGACGGCGCTGACCCCTGTGGGCACCGAGCTTATGGGCACGATCGAAAAGATCGAGAGCGCTTTGGAGCAAAGCTTTGAGCGCATCCGGGCGATGAATGATGGGCTTGCGGGGCATATCTCGATTGGCGTGGTCTCGACCGGCAAATACTTCGCACCGGGTCTGGTCGCGGATCTCAAGAAACGCCATCCAGAGATCGATATCGGCCTGAAGGTTGGCAATCGCGACAGCATTGTTGATGCGCTGTCACGCGGGTCGATCGAAATGGCCATCATGGGCCGTCCGCCGCAAAACCCGGAGGTCGACCATGAAGTGCTGGGGGAGCATCCCTATATCCTGATCGCCTCGCCAGACAATCCGCTGGCGGACTATGAGGAAGTGCCGCCGGAGGCGCTGTTCAACGAGACCTTCCTGACCCGTGAGCAAGGCTCTGGCACCCGGATCACCATGCGCCGCTATCTCGACCAAATCGGTGAGGGCCGGACTTATCGCATGATCGAGATGGGCACCAACGAGACGATCAAACAGGCTGTGATGGTCAATCTGGGCATTGCAATGATCTCGGCCCATACGATCGAGGCGGAATTGGACCATGGGCGGCTGAAGGTTCTGCGTTGCCCGGGCCTTCCGGTCACCCGCTGGTGGCATCTGGTGCATCTGAAAGATGCCGAGCTCAGCCCAACCGCCCAGGCGTTCCGGGCCTTCCTGTTGGAGCTCAAAGGTGCCTACCTGCCACAGCTTCCCAATCAAGCCGCGGGCGCGCCGTTGAAACACGCCGTCTGAGGCGCGCAGCATCTAGACCCGGGCGGGGTGCTCTGCTAGCCGGACGGCCATGTTGACGATCTCCAATCTCGGCTTCTCGATCGCGGGCAAACCGCTGTTTGAGAAGTGCAGCGCCACGATTCCGGCGGGCGCGCGGCTCGGGATGGTCGGGCGCAATGGGACCGGCAAGACCACGCTCTTTCGCCTGATCCGCGGCGAGTTGACGCCGGATACGGGCGATATCTTCCTGCCCGAAAAGGCCCGCATCGGGGGCGTCGCCCAGGAAGCCCCGGCGGAGGATCGCGCGCTGTTGGACACGGTCCTGGCCGCCGATGAGGAGCGCACGCGGCTGTTGGCCGAGGCGGAGACCGCCACTGATCCCACTCGGATCGCCGATATCCATGCGCGCCTCAGCGATATCTCGGCCCATTCGGCCGAGGCGCGGGCGGCCTCGATCCTCGCAGGATTGGGGTTTGATCACGCGGCCCAGCAGCGGCCCAGCAAAGAGTATTCGGGCGGCTGGCGCATGCGGGTTGCGCTGGCGGGGGTGCTGTTCTCGGCCCCGGATCTGTTGCTGCTCGATGAGCCGACCAACTATCTGGATCTTGAGGGCGCGGTTTGGTTGGAGCGGTATCTGGCGCGCTATCCCCATACTCTCCTGATCATCAGCCACGACCGAGGGTTGTTGAACCGGGCGGTGAATGGGATCCTGCATCTGCAGAACAAGGCGCTGACGGTCTATGGCGGGCCTTATGACACGTTCGACCGGATCCGGCGGGAGAAGCTGGCCCTGCAAGCTGCCGCCGCCCGCAAGCAAGAGGCGAGCCGCGCGCATTTGCAGAGCTTTGTCGACCGGTTCCGCTACAAGGCGTCCAAGGCGAAACAGGCCCAGTCACGGCTAAAATTGATCGAGCGGATGGAACCGATTGCCGCCGAGATCGAAGGCGGCGTTGCGCCCATTGCCTTTCCCGAGCCGACCGAGCTCGCCCCGCCGGTTATGCAGCTCGAAGATCTCAAGGCGGGCTATGACGGGCGCGCGGTGCTGAGCCAGGTGGATCTACGCATCGACCAGGACGACCGGATCGCGCTGTTGGGCCAGAACGGTCAGGGCAAGTCGACGCTGGCCAAGATCATCTCGGGCCATCTCGCGCCGATGGAGGGCAAGCGCAAGACCTCGTCGAAGCTCAAGATCGGCTATTTCGCCCAGCATCAGACCGATGAGTTGGTGCTGGAGGAGACGCCGCTCGACCATTTCCGCCGTGCGCTGCCGGAGGATCTGCCCGCGAAGCTCCGCGCCCGGCTGGCGGCGGCCGGGATCGGGGCGGAGATTGCGACGACCAAGGTCAAAGCGCTGTCGGGTGGGCAGAAGGCGCGGCTGTTGCTGGCGCTCTCGGCCATTGGCGCGCCGCATCTTCTGATCCTGGACGAGCCGACCAACCACCTGGATATCGAAAGCCGCAACGCCTTGGTCGAGGGCCTCAACAGCTATTCCGGCGCCGTGATCCTGATCACCCATG
>JBCDAS010000211.1:0-7754 GCA_039185235.1 Pseudomonadota bacterium | reverse complement strand
GGCGCAAGCCACCGGTCGCAGCCTACCCGGTCACCAAAACAAGGGTTTGAAATGAGAACGAATGTCATCTGCTCTGGCGGATTGGATTCCGTATCCCTCGCCCATGTCCTGGCCGAGGCGGGCGAGCTGTCGCGGCTCGTCTCCTTCAACTATGGCCAGCGCCATAAAAAAGAGCTGGAATTCGCCGCTGCCTGTGCCAAGCGCCTGGGCGTGCCGCATCACCTGATCGATATCAGCCCAATCGGGGCGGCGCTGACCGGCTCGGCCTTAACCGATGACGTGGATGTCCCCGATGGGCATTACGCGGAAGAGAGCATGAAGATCACCATCGTGCCCAACCGCAACGCGATCATGCTCGCCATCGCTTATGGGGTCGCAGCCGCCAATGACGACGACGCGGTCGCGACCGCAGTCCATGGCGGCGACCATTTTATCTATCCCGATTGCCGCCCCGCCTTCACCGAAAGCTTCGCCGAGATGCAGCGCTGGGCGCTTGATGGCTATGCCGAGATCGAGCTGCGCACGCCCTTCGTCCACCGCTCCAAGGCCGATATCGTCACCGAGGGCGCGCGGGTGAACACGCCCTTTGCCGAGACCTGGTCCTGTTACAAAGGCGGTGCTTTGCATTGCGGGCGCTGCGGCACCTGTGTCGAGCGGCGCGAGGCCTTCGACCTCGCCGGTGTCGAGGATCCAACCGTCTACGAAGACCCCCATTTCTGGCGCGCCGCCATCGCCGAGAAAGACTCGGTCTAATGTACCGGATCACCAAAGACTTCCACTTCTCCGCCTCGCATATCCTGGACCATCTCGGCCCGGACCATCCTTGCGCGCGGATGCATGGCCATAACTACATCGTGCGGGTGGAGCTTGCGGGGGCCGAGCTGAACGGGGACGGCTTCGTGCGGGACTATAATGAACTGGCGTCGCTCAAGCGCTACATTGACGAGCAGTTCGACCACCGCCACCTGAACGACGTCCTGAACACCCACACCACGGCCGAGAACATGGCGCGGCACTTTTACGATTGGTGCAAAGCAAGGTGGCCTGAAACCACGGCGGTGAAGGTCTCTGAGACGCCGAAGACATGGGCTGAATACCGGCCATGACAGGGGCCAAGTCGCTGCGTATCGCCGAGATCTTCGGGCCGACCGTTCAAGGCGAGGGGGCACTGATCGGCGAGCCCACAGTCTTCATCCGCGCAGGCGGCTGTGATTACCGCTGTTCCTGGTGCGACAGCATGCACGCGGTCGACAGCAGCTATCGAAACGACTGGCGTGTGATGACACCTGATGCGGTCTGGGCCGAGGCCAAATCACTTTCCGGCGGCAAACCTCTGACCATCTCAATCTCGGGCGGCAATCCGGCGATCCAAGACTTCGGCCCGGTTATCGCGCTGGGCAAGGCTGAGGGCTTCGGCTTTGCCTGCGAGACCCAGGGCTCGGTGGCAAAGCCATGGTTCGCGCGGCTCGACACGCTAATCCTCAGCCCTAAACCGCCCTCAAGTGGCGAGACTGTCGATTGGTCCAAAGTCGAGGCTTGTCTCGCGGCCGCGGGCACTGGGCCCAATATCGTGCTGAAGATCGTGATCTTCGACGATGCCGATTACGCCTGGGCAAAACAGTCGGCAGCGCGGCTCCCAGATCTCCCGCTCTACATCCAGCCCGGCAATCCCGATTCCGATCCTGATAGCCCGGTTGACCTCGACGAGGCGGCCGCGCGCCTGCGTTGGCTCATTGAAAAGGCCACTGCTGATCAATGGTTCACCCCCCGGATCCTGCCTCAACTTCACGTTATTGTATGGGGCAACATGCGCGGCGTCTGAGCCTTCGGCATTGAATTTACCCGCCCTTGCGTGCAGGCTGTTGGGCAGCGTTGTTACCGTATTGCACTGGTTTTCCAGCAAGCTTATGGCCCCGGGGACATGCCAATCACTGTCGAGACCACGAAGTCGGACCTTGTGCCCTCGTTGCAGTTCAACAGCGACGACTACCGCCCGTCCGACCGTCTCGATGCGATGAATGCGTTTAGCCAAGGTCTCTACCACTACAGTCCGCTCCCAGGTTTGGACGCCCAGGCGCCGATGCTGCGGCTCAAGGCCTGGTCTCTTGATCGCATCGCGGCTGCGTCTTTTGAGAATTCGCCGATCAAGGCCACATCCTGCTGGACCAGCGATGCCGCATCCGAGGATCATCTGTTTCTTCGGGTCATCCGGTCGGGCAGCGTCGCGGCGGCCAGTGGTGAGACCGAGGCGCTCCTGCTTCCTGGCAGCATTCATCTCATGCATCCCCGCAACCACTTGCGGCCATCCGAGGCCGGATCGGTTTTCTCGCTGCGGCTCCCGGTCGAGAGTGTCGGCTATGATCCCCTTCGCCATCCCCGCTTCCTCTCATTTGCGACCGATGGCTGGGCTGGTCGAACGGTCGATACCGCGGTCAAGACGCTGTTCGAAACCCTGCCGCAGATGACCAAGGCCGAAGCTGAGGCGTCTGAACCGATGATCACAAGCTTGGTCCGGGCGTTGCTAAGCTCGGTCCCACTGGACGATCAAGCCTATAGCGCTGTCGCAGGTGAGAGGACAAAAGCGATGCGCCGCTATCTCCTGGCCAATATTCGGGACGAAAATCTGGATTGCCAGCGCATGCAATCGGTCTTCAAAACCTCGCGCGCAACCATTTACCGGGCATTCGAGGACGTAGGCGGGATCTCGCGCTTCGTGCGTGAGGCCAAGCTGAACGCAATCTACGGCGACTTGGCAGAGATGACGCCAGAGCGCGGCGCCGTCCGGCGTATCTCTGAGAAGTATGGGTTTTTCGACCAAACCACTTTTGTCCGCGCCTTCCGCAGCTTCTTCGGCATGCGCCCGAGCGAGGTGATCGGCACACGCATCCCAACCAAGCCCAAAGTCACCGACCCGGTCGCGATCAGCGGTCCGACCCTCGCGGCATTCTGGTCTTAACCCCTCGCTCTCATCTGCCACTCGGCACGCGACAGCGCCGTGTCGATATGCAGCATCTCCCGATTGTTCGAAAATGAGTGCAACATGCGCTCGCCAATCACGCGAAAGCCCAGCTTTTCCTGGATACGGATCGAGGCTTCATTGCCTTCGAAAACGCCCGAGACCACTTGATCCGCCGCCATGTCTTCAAAGGCAAATCGCACCGCGGCCTCAGAGGCTTCACTGGCCACACCCAAACCCCAATGGGAGCGACCGACCCAATAGCCGAGCGCGCGTTTATCCTCGGGCGAGTCGATCCCAACCATGCCGATCAGGCCGGGTCGGTCACGCGCTTCGATCGCCCAGACGTAAAAGCCGGAACAGGCCTCGACATATCTGATTGCCTCGCCTTCGGGATAAGGATGAGGCACCAGACTCAGCCAACGGGTCACTGCGAAATCGCTGAAGATCTCTTGGATCGCGGGCGCATCTTCGAGCACCATCTCGCGGAGAACCAGGCGCTCCGTCTCGATGCGCGGCGGTCGCGCGGGCCGAGTGGTCCCATGTGCCTCAGCAATGACCTCATGGTCTTGCACTCTGCTCTCCTCAGTCTTTGCGACGAGGCTAGCACATCCCTGCGCACCAACGGGCGCCAAATTCAGACGGTTCTTGGACCCGCGCAGCGCGATGAGACGCCATGCCAATGCGTTTTGGGACAAACTGCCAATGACAGAATCTGAGACTCGGTTCAGGGTAGTACTCGCGGTTTCGGGAGCCGCGTTCGCCAGGGACACTTTTAGATGCTCACTGCGAGGATCAGCGAAGACAGGTTGCGGCTCAGAAAACGAGGAACGGTTGGGGTCCGTATTCTTCGGCTCGAGGGTCGAGTACACCACACCAATGCGGCCGAGTTTACCACCGAGCTGACGCTGCGAAGCCTCTACCTCAGTTCGGGTGAAGCGCTGATCATCGACTTCTCGGATCTGCATTCGATCAGCTCTGCCGGATTGCGTGGGTTGCTGGAGTTGAAAAAGGAACTTCAGGAGGCCGGGATCAAATTCGTCTTCGCTGGGCTTTCCGGCGAGATGGAGGTGATTTTCCGCGTTACTCGCTTTGATTGCATCTTCCCAATCGCACGCGATGTCGATGCGGCCTCCCGGATGATCCTCGAAGACCGCAACAGTTGCAGCCGACCTGCCCGCCTCCACTGACACGCGTCATCGCGTCAGAATTTTCAGTGCCTTGCATGACGGGGATTGAGCGAGCGCGGATACTCTGCATAGACTGGGTTTGCGAGAAAGTATGCAGCGATGACCCAGCCAGACAAAAAACTCACCGTCGAAATCGATAGCAAGGATGGTGTTCGGTTCATGGCCCTCTCAGGCCGGATCGATCACACCAATGCGGCGGGCTTCACCGCGGATCTTGAGAAGTTGGCGAAAGATCTTGGCTCAGACGAAGCCCTGGTGATCGACTTTTCTGATCTGGCGTTTATCACCTCGGCAGGCCTGCGCGCGCTGTTTGTCTTGAAGAAAGAGCTCGACGAGGCAGAGAAGAAATTCGCGCTGACCCGCCTCACCGGCGATGTGGCGGAGATTTTCCGCATCACGGGGTTCGATGCACTGATCCCAACAGCTAAGACGACTGATGAGGCGCTCACCATGATCGCCCCGCGATAGATCCTCAGTTGTCGTCTATTGCCCCGCGCCCAAGAGACGAACCAAACGGAATGCGCGGGCAAGCCCGCGCATACACCTATATTTGGCGCCCTCTCGGGCGCATTGGCGCTTCCCGAATACCTTCGCATGATCTTGGGCTGAGCGCCGGGCGTCCCTGCCCATGCTTGCATGGGTGGCGGGCTCTGCCCGCTTCAGGCCCGTCAGGGCCCAGGGACGCTTGCGCGAGCGGTGTCGGACTTGCGATGTCTCACAAGTTTCACGATGGCTGACTTCGAACAGATTGGAACGGTGCCAGTCCCACCCGCCCTGGCGCTGCTTTTAAGCGGCATCGCCGGGCTCTGGATCATACGCGCGCGATCGAGATAAGCGGGTTGAGCGGGAGATGTTACCCGCAAAGAGCGCGCATGCAGGAGTGCGCTGACCTCTCGCTAGACTCTGCCAGTTTATCGGCGCCGTTCTGACGCCTTTCATCAACAGGGCAGTCCTCAGGATGGGATCCTGGGGGCCCTCGATCCTCCCCGTCACGTAACCCCGACGTGACATATGGGTCTTGATCTGACGACGGAGGTTTATGTGCCGATCAAGCTTGCGACCCAGGTGGGGACTGTCTCGCTTGCGGGGCCCAGAATGCGCCGGTCGAACTGGCCAGCGACATCTGAGGGCTCCAGATTGATTTCTAGGGTCTCAATGCCGGCGGCCCGGGCCTCGGTTACAAAACCCGCTGCCGGATAGACCGCGCCCGAGGTTCCGATCGCGACGAAGAGTGTGGCGGTTCCAACAAGCTCGATGATCCGTTCCATGTGATAGGGCATCTCTCCAAACCAGACGACATCGGGGCGTACTGCGCCTTTGGCGCTGCAGGCGGGGCAGGGATCGCTCAGGCGCATACTCCCTGGCCAATCCCATTGATGCGAGCAACTTGCACAAAGCGCGCGCATCAACTCACCATGCATATGGATGACCTCGGGGCTGCCGCCACGCTCATGGAGGTCATCGATATTCTGGGTGATCAACGTGACTTTGCCGTCAAACTCCCGCGCGAGCCGGGCCAGCGCGTAATGCGCGGCGTTCGGGGCCGCGTCCCTGCAGTTCTCCCGCCTTGCATTGTAGAACTCCAAAACCAAGTCCGGGTTGCGCTGATATCCCTGGGGTGTCGCGACATCCTCGAGGTCGTACTTGGTCCAAAGGCCGTCAGCGTCTCGAAAGGTGCCGAGGCCACTTTCGGCGCTGATGCCTGCGCCGGTCAGAATGACGATATGCTCCACCTGCCGCTCCTATCAACATGTGACGATCCCAACTGCCAAAGCTGCCTCTCCCGTGGTATCTTATGATCTCGCACAGGTTGGAAGGGAGGCTGACATGGCTGATCAGAAAGACAAGAGACCGACCAAGATTTCTGATGAGGCCCTTGAGGCGGCTGCCGGGGGTGCACCATCGACCGCGACACCCCGGGGCTTCTTTGCCCTGCCCGAGGTTGAAGATGAGGTTCTTGTCAACCTCACCCGCGCAGATCGAGATCGGCCTTTGATTGTCGCAGCTGTGCCCAACACCACCACCAAACCACCGGAGTGATCAGATGACCAAGCAAAACGACGCCGAGGCCATCTCGGATGAAAACCTCGACGAGGTTGCTGGCGGAAAGCAGCAGGGCAAGCCTTATGTCGATGCCGAATTCAACGAAAGCCTGTCCAGCGCTCGCAAGCAGGAGACGCATAAACGCTCTGGCGTGATTAACAAAAAGCTCGGCATGAGCCGGACGTTTTTCACCAGCTGAGATGCGCGTTCTTTGTGTTTGTCTCGGCAATATCTGCCGCTCCCCCATGGCCGAAGGCGCGCTGCGCAAACTCGGCACCGAAGCGGGCCTCGCGATCGAGGTCGATAGCGCGGGCACTGGCGCCTACCATATCGGCAATCCGCCCGATCCGCGCGGGCTCTCCGCTGCTTCGGCCCGTGGTTATGACAACTCAGCCCAGCGCGCTCGACAGGTGCGTGTCGACGACTTTGACGCCTTCGATCTGATTGTGGCGATGGATCGCTCGAACAAACGCAATCTCGAAGCGATGCGCCCCGATGGCGCCCGGGCCGAGATCCGCCTTTTTGATCCGCAGGGCCGAGAGATTCCCGATCCCTATTACGGCGGTCCGGCGGATTACGAGCACGCGCTCGACATGGTCGAACATGCGGCGAAGGCACTGATCTCCGAGCTTAAATGACTGGCGCGTAGCGATCGTCACAGCAGCAACCTGCTGAAGGCGCTAGGGTGAGCCATGTTTTTTGCTTCAGGAGCGTTCCGATGACGGCAGAGGTGAAGGCACCGAAGAAAGGGCTGGCAAGCGCCCCGACCGGTTCTCGGCCAGTTCACCGAAGCAAGTCTGCGCTGTGATCGCCGCTTTAGTGACTTGGTGACGCGATCAACCACGTGTCCAGCCTATCAACCCAGCTGCAACCGGCCAGGTTTGGGCTCGACTACCCCCCCTGTTCCCACCCCGAAAGGAGGACTGACTATGACTGAGAAGAAAACCGAGACGCCAGATCAACTCGAAGACACCCAATTGGACGCTGCGCAAGGTGCGGGCTATGCTGGCATACATGATCTTGTCGTCCTCGGCCAACTCAAGGCGACCGCCGAGAATGCCACGCACTCGGTGCATGATGTCGACAAGAACATGGCGGCGAAAGAGCGTCTGCGGAAGCTCTAAGGGCCTGCGATCCGTACCGCTCAATCGGCTGCTATGGCATCGCTGTTCCAATGCAATGAAGACCTCCGATTGCCAGTTTATCCATCTTCGAGACTGGCTGGTATAATTTCTCACAGACGCAGCCTGGGTTTGTGATACTTTGCTCATATCCGCCGAGCCTCGCTGGATCGGCGCTACGAATGACAGGAGAAGACCATGAGCGACCAAAAGAAAACTGACGACAAGGACATCGTCGCCAAAGCTGAAGATGAGCCGCAGGTGCTGCAGGACGAGCAGCTCGAAGACGCCGATGGTGGTTTCAGCTTCTCGTTCAATACCAAATCGGTGAAGACCTTCTCAGCACCGACCGGGCAGGTTTTTGAGACGATCACGGCCAATGCCGATACTGACAAACTGATCAAGGGCAAGGAGGCCTTTCTGCGCACCCGCCCTGGCCGGTTT
>JBCDAS010000210.1:0-7774 GCA_039185235.1 Pseudomonadota bacterium | reverse complement strand
GCCTCCCGCGGGTTCGAACGCGCGCTTCCACCGGTCAGCGCATACATCAACATGCCCGCATCAGAGGCATCGAAGGAGATGTCGCTGTAATAGCGCGCGTTCCCCTCCGGCAAGCTCGTCGCATCGAAATTCGGCCCATTGGCCAGATCCATCAGCGCATTGGCTTCCTGCACGACTGGGTCCTGAGCCAGCGGCTCGTCCGGGTCGTCCATCCAGTCCCACCATTTGCTCTTAAAACCCGATCCAGGTGCGTTGGTCGTTTTGGTGGTAAAGCCGTTCTGGTCTGCGATCTCGATGAAATCCATCGACGGGAAGCTATCCTTCAGCGTGGACCAAGGAACGCCCTGGTTCTCGTTCCAGATCGAATGGGTCACCAGGGTGATGTTCGATAGGTTCGACTCAGCCACATCCTGCAACGCATTGTAGGTCGCGGTCATCGGACCGCCCTCCAAGACCAGAATTTTCTCGCCCGAATTCAGAAGCGCTGAGAGGGAATTGGTGGTCTGAGCGACCCGCCCCTCATAGCTCTGGGTCTCGATCCCCAGGCTCTCAGCGAAAGCTGCGCTCTGATTCATCGCGGCAACCTGCCAGTCGACCGACGGCTCCCCGATATTGTTGTTGTAGTAGAAGACGATCTTGTCTTCGATGCCCGCCGCCTTTGCTAGCATTGCGGCGATTGGCATGGCTGCGATGTCGTCGGGGTCGTTATTGTTCCCGTCGAAGTGAAAAACGATCTTGTCGAAAGCTTCGGTGTAGAAAACGCCGTCTGTCGATGTGCTCATTTTCGCTTGCCCCTATGCGAAGTCCGCCCCCACGAAGGAACATTGTACACTAGATCAACAGTCAATTGTAAGCTCATGCAGCCATGTGCGACGCGCTTGTTTGTTTCAATTCGAGATGGCTATTGGTATTTTTTTCTGACTATGGACAAAGTGTGTCGCTGACTGGTTCAGCGTGTCCGCATTAACTTTGATGCTTCAAATTGCGCCAGTTTTCCCAGTTTCGGGCGTTCGAATCGCCCTCATACGATTCGCACCCGGGGTCCAGGCCCCAAATCCGCGGCGAATTGAGCGGGTGAGAACTGCTGTGCGGGCGCTAAATATCGCGGATGACCGACCGATCCACGCCCGTTGATATCTCTGTCCTTTGGTTCAAACGCGACCTCAGGGTGCAGGACCATCGCGCCTTGGTCCAGGCCGCGCATCACGGACCGGTGCTGCCGCTTTATGTGGTCGAGCCGGAGCTTTGGCAGCAACCAGATATGGCCGCCCGGCAATGGGCTTTCGTGGCCGAGACGCTGGAGGAGTTGCGGGCCGATCTCTCCGCTTTGGGCCAGCCCCTGGTCATCCGGGTCGGAGCGGTGACAGAGATCCTGTCAGACCTCACCAAAACCCAGCGGATCACGGCACTTTGGTCCCATGAAGAGACCGGCAATAGCTGGACCTATCGGCGCGATCAAAGCGTTGCGGAGTGGTGCCGGGCCAATGCAATCCCTTGGCACGAAGTGCAGAACCACGGGGTTCAGCGGCGCCTCGCCTCGCGCGATGGCTGGGCCAAGAGCTGGGACCGGCTGATGGCCGAACCCCAGATCAGCGCACCCGCTTTGCAGCCGCTGGGGATCGCGCCCGGGCCGATCCCCTCGGCGGCGGATCTGAGGCTCGCGCCTGACCCCTGCCCTTTGCGCCAACAGGGCGGACGCGCGGCGGGTCTCGGGCGCCTGGCGAGCTTTCTCGAGCATCGCGGCCAGACCTATCGCAGCGCCATGTCCTCGCCGCTCGCGGGTGCGGAGGCCTGTTCGCGGATCTCACCCCATCTCGCCTGGGGCACGCTCTCGATGCGCGAGGCAGCCCAGGCAACCTGGGCCCGACAGGCGGAGTTGAAAGCCACCCCGCCCAAAGGCGCGACCGCCTGGCGCGGCTCGATGAACTCCTTCACCGGGCGGCTGCATTGGCATTGCCACTTCATGCAAAAGCTCGAGGACGACCCCCGGATCGAGTTCGAGAACTTCCATCGCGGCTATGACGGCATCCGCCCCTCGGCGCCCGACCAGATGCGGCTCGAGGCCTGGGCGAAGGGCGAGACCGGCCTGCCTTTTGTCGATGCCTGCATGCGCTCGCTCCGCGCCACGGGTTGGCTGAATTTTCGGATGCGCGCGATGGTGATGGCGGTGGCGAGCTACCACCTTTGGTTGCATTGGCGCGCGCCGGGTTTGGTGCTGGCGCGCCTCTTCACCGACTATGAGCCCGGCATCCATTGGAGCCAGGCGCAAATGCAGTCGGGCACCACGGGCATCAACACGGTCCGGATCTACAACCCCGTCAAACAAGGCCACGATCAGGACCCGACAGGCCGCTTCACCCGGCATTGGGTGCCGGAGCTTGCCGCGATCGATGACCAGCATCTGCAAGAGCCCTGGAAGGCGGAGAACGCAGCCGCCGTCCTGGGCCGCGCCTATCCAGAGCCGATTGTCGATCATCTGACGGCTGCGAAATCCGCACGCGCGCGGATCTGGGCGATGCGCCGGGGGCCTGCCTTTCGCGCCGAGGCCTCCGCTATCCAAATCAAACATGGCAGCCGCAAAAGCGGCATTCCAAATCGCGGGCAACGGGGCCGGTCGAAACCCATCACCCAGCTCGATCTGCCTTTGGGAGAGCAGCACGATGAAAATGCGTAAGAAGTCCGATCTGCCCACCAAGATCTGCGCCACCTGCGGGCGCCCGTTCACCTGGCGCAAGAAATGGGCGAAGGTCTGGGAGCAGGTTCGCTATTGCTCCGAGCGGTGCCGGAGGGCGTCGTGAGCGCCCTCTTGCCGGGGATCGAGAGCTCCGCCGAGACCATCGCCTTCACACCGACCCGCGCGGCGGGGTTGGCGCGGCTGGACCAATTCGTGGCCCGCACCGGGCGGCATTACGCAAGCCATCGCAATTACGACTACGGACCAGACCGGCGGAGCAATGTCTCCGCCCTCTCCCCCTGGATCCGCCACCGGCTGATCACCGAAGAGGAAGTGCTGCGCGCAACCCTCGCCCGCCACGCGCCATCAACGGCGGAAAAATTCATCCAAGAGGTCTTCTGGCGCACCTATTTCAAAGGCTGGCTGGAACAGCGTCCGAGCGTTTGGACGGCCTATCAGGCGGGGCTCACCCGGGCGCTGGAGACGCTCGAGAAAGACCGCGCCATGGCCCATGACTATCGCGAGGCGATGGCCGGGACGATCGGCATTGACGGCTTCGATCACTGGGCGCGGGAATTGGTCGAGACCGGGTACTTGCACAACCATGCGCGCATGTGGTTCGCCTCGATCTGGATCTTCACCCTGCGCTTGCCTTGGGAGCTGGGGGCGGACTTCTTCCTGCGCCATCTGCTGGATGGCGACCCGGCTTCGAACACGCTCAGCTGGCGCTGGGTCGCGGGGCTGCACACCAAGGGCAAGACCTATCAGGCGCGGGTCTCGAATATCTCGAAATGTACCGAGGGGCGGTTCCGGCCGGAATATCAACTCGCGAACACAGCCGAGCCGCTGGTCGAGACAATCGAGCATCCCAAGCGCCCGATCCCCCTGGCCGATCCGATCCCCGAGGGAGATTTCCTGATCCTGGTGACCGAGGAGGAGGGACGCATCGAAGACCTCCTCCCCCGCCCTGCCGCGGCGCGCTTGGGGCTTCTGGCGACCGAAGCGCGCTCTCCTCTTGCAATCGGCGCCCAGGCCGCAGCCTTTGCCAAGGCCGCTCTGAGCGATGCGCTGTCGCAAGGGGGCGGGGACCAACCGCGCGCGCCGGCAAGTTGGGCCGAGGAGATCATCGCGGCAGCAGAGAACGCCCGCGTCCAATCGGTCGTCACCGCCTATGCCCCGGTCGGCCCCGTGCAACAGCGCTTGGTCGAGGTGCAGCCCACGCTCGCCAAAGCTGGGATCAAGCTCCACCAGATCCGCCGCGCGTATGACGAGCTCGCCTGGCCCCATGCCACCAAAGGCTTCTTTGCCCTGAAACAGAAAATTCCACAGGTGCTGCGGGGCCTCGGCTTGGCGGGCTAGCGGCAGGGTCCAACCCCCCAGGGCGCCGATGGGCATTTCGGGGGTAAACCAGGACAGTCGGGGGCAAAAGGGCGCCTGATCAGCCGCCGAGGTCTATCCCTGCCAATGGAGCCGATGGGCCTGTTGCGGTTTCCTTGCACCAAGGCCCGGTATTCGCGAACGCAAGACTGATCATCCAAGATTAGTTACAGCCTCCGCAAAACTCCCTTTATTCCCAAGATGCCTGCCATCGGGTTGCCAGCCCAGGATCTTGCAGATGCCAACCGCGGAGGCCATTGCGCCGATTGGCACTGCGCTCTAGGTCCTAAAGATGACAACTTGGCGCCCGGCACCCAGAATCCGCTTCAAGGCCCTTGGCCTTCACTGGCGTGAGCACCGGCTTCTTGCCGCTGAGGTTTTCGACGATGCCGGGCGCGTGAAAGGCGTTCGCCCTCTCGGGGGCGCGGTCGAGTTTGGCGAAACGGCGGAGATGGCCGTCATTCGCGAGTTCCGCGAAGAGCTCGGCATCGACATTGAGATCGTCGGAGAACCGATTTTCATGGAGAGCATTTATACCCATGAAGGCGCCCTTGGGCATGAAGTGCTCGCGATCTTCGACGTCAAATTCGCAGACACGGCTTTTGCCAATGAAGCTCGCATTCAGTTCCACGAAGATGACGGCACCAAGTGTTTCGCGGAATGGTTCTCGCTCGATGCTTTGGACCTGCCTGATGGGCCGCAACTCTACCCCGAAGGACTGAAGATGCATCTTCAAAAAGCTCGCTGAACCGCATCCAGAACAGACGGTCCTGCAGCATGAACTCCATGCGCGCGTCCGACAGGTTGTGCTAGGCCTGGACGACCAGCACCTTGAACATCGAGACAGGATCATAGGGCGGGCGACCACCCTTCGCGCCATCGCCATAACCAATACCTTCAAGCAGCCAGCCACGAAAATACTCAAAGTCCACCGTCGCATCGAGAACCTCCAACGGGTCGCCGATCTCGGATAGCCGCTCGAGATGTTCCTGAAGCCTGAAGAAACTCTGTTGATCCATCCTAACCTCCGCTTTGCCGCAAAGGATTGAATCAAGTAGGAACGTCAGCGCGAATGGTAATTACGGGGGTCCAGCTAAGTTCTTGCGCTCGCAAGATGAACTCACCCCGTCAAAGCGAGATTGATGTGAGTCCTGGTTTAAGGTGCCGGTCTAATTGCGTATCGGCCCAAGCGGAGACATTCGAGGCGCTCTCAAAGCTGCTTTTTTGGTCAAGCCGCCTCTCGACCTGCGGGCGAGGTCATAGCATGTCCATCACCGTTGCTGCGCTCTCGAGATAGGCGGTTTTCTTGTCCTCGGCCATTTTGTCCCAGGTGCGATAGACTTGGCCCAAGCGCGGGTTCCCGCGCAGCTTTTCCTGATTGCGCACCAGGAAATCCCAGTATAGCGGGTTGAAGGGGCAAGCCTCGGGGCCGGTTTTTTGCTTCACATCATAGCGGCAGCCCCAGCAATGGTCCGACATTTTGTTGATGTAATTGCCACTCGCCGCATAGGGTTTCGAGCCTAGGAGCCCGCCATCGGCGAATTGGCTCATGCCGATCACATTCGGCGCCTCGACCCACTCATAGGCATCCGCATAGACCGCGAGGTACCACTCATGCACCTCATGCGGGTCGATCCCCGCGAGCATCGCGAAATTGCCGGTGACCATGAGGCGTTGGATATGGTGGGCATAGGCCTCGTCGCGGGTTTGGCCGATCGCTGCCGCCAGACAGGCCATCTCGGTCTCGCCCGTCCAATAGAAGCTGGGCAGAGGCCGGGTCGCGCCAAAGAAGTTCTCCGCCGTATAGCCCGGCATCTTCAGCCAATAGATCCCGCGCATATATTCCCGCCAACCGATGATTTGGCGGATATAGCCTTCGACCGCGTTCAAGGGCGCGTGGCCGTCATAATAGGCGCGTTCGACCCGGCGGCAGACCTCCAAGGGGCCGAGGAGCCCGCAATTGATGTATTGCGCCAGAACGGAGTGGTAGAGGAACCGCTCGCCCTCGAGCATGGCATCCTGATAGTCGCCAAATCCAGGCAAGGCCTCTTGCACGAAATGCTCCAGGGCTCGCAGCGCCCCATCGCGCGTCACGGCATACCAAAACGGGCGTAACCTACCGAAATGGCTCGAGAATCGGCGTTCGACCAGCTCCAGAACCGCCTCGGTGATCGCATCCGGTTTGGTCTGCAGCGGGCGCGGCATGAAGAGGTCACCCTTGGCGGGTTTGCGGTTCTCGGCATCATAGTTCCACTGCCCGCCCTCGGGCGCATCCCCGTTCATCAAAAGCCCGGTCTTGCGCCGCATGTCGCGGTAGAAGTACTCCATGCGCAGCTGCTTGCGGCCGCTGGCCCAGGTCTGAAACGCGTCATGGCTGGCGAGGAAGCGGTCATCTGGCAACATCTCCAGCGCGACCCCCGCCCCCGCAGCCCAATCGGCAAGCCCGCGCTTCAGGCGATACTCCCCCGGCTCGGTCATCGAGACGCGTTGCAGCCCCGTCTCCGCAAGCGCCCGCGCGACCTCGCCCGGCAGCGCACCGGTATTCGCAGGGTCGTCGAGGGTCACATAACGGACCGTCCACCCTTGCTCCGACAGCGCCTCGGCGAAGTGGCGCATGGCCGAGAACAGAAAGGCGATTTTCTTTTGATGGTGGCGGACATAGCCCGCCTCCGCCGCAACCTCGGCAATGAGGATCACATCGCGGCCCGGCGCGCCCGCCCGCAGCGAGCTGATCTCGGCCGAGAGTTGATCGCCCAGCAACAGAATTACTTGGCCGCGCGGGCGGACTTCAGACATCGTCATCGCCGGAGAGCTAGCCCTCGGCGATAAGAAGGCGAGGGATCGCGATGTCGCTCAACAGGCAAAAGGGGCCCAAGGCCCCTTTGGTTTTCGAAAGAGCAGCCGGATCAGGACTGATCCTTACGCTCTAAGAGAACTTGGCCCATCTTCGAGCTCACAAAGATCAGGGCCTCGTTCTTTGCTGCTAGGAAGCCAACCTGCACCGATCGACCTTTGTCATTCTTTGGATTTTCAGACAAGGTCTTCTGGAACTCCTTCAAGCCTTCAAGATCTTTGATATCCTGCGCTTTGTCCAACTGATCCCGGATGTATGTCTCGGTATTGTTTGCCAAGTTCACCTTCAGGTGATCCCCTTGACCGACTTTCCCAATCGTTTTGCGAAGAACGCCGAGATGCTCTTTAAACGCCGCCGCTTGTTCCTCAGTTTCGAGCGGCATTTTTATCGCCGAGAGAAGTTGATCGAGGAACGCGACATTTTCCCCGCCACCGCCTTTGCCGAGCAAATAAGCAGTCGTGTTTACGTGGATGTCATTGTAGTCCTTGTTATTCAGAGCGTCTTCGAACTGCTGCCCATCATACTTGTAGTTATCATCGATCTTGGGATCGATCTTTGCCGAGTCTTCAAGAGACTTGGCAGGCCCTGGTTTGTTAAACTTACCTTGGTTTTCGTAGAACGTCTTAAGCTCTGGCGAGACCTCTGCCATCGCTTTCTTGAAGTCGCCCATGTCGCCGCCTTTCAGCGCCGTCATGAGCTTCGTTTTAGCGGCAAGCCCAGCTTCGTCGGCTTTCGATGGATCAGCTGCGGTCGCAACTGCATGTGTGATGGCCGTGCGCACCATTTGTCGCTGTTCTGGCGTGAATTGTTTGATCAGGTTCAGCTTCTTAGGGATACTCAGAAGCTCCCGCATGTGGCTGCTTTCTGGG
>JBCDAS010000209.1:0-7792 GCA_039185235.1 Pseudomonadota bacterium | reverse complement strand
AGATCGGGGCGGAGCGCTATCACGATCTGCACCCGTTCCATGATCTGCTCCATAGCGGCGGCTGCACACCGGACCAAGTCCGCGCCTGGGTGATCAACCGCTACTACTACCAACAGGCCATCCCGATGAAGGATGCCGCCTTCCTCTCCCGGGTCGAGGACCCTGCCCTGCGCCGCCAATGGCGCCGTCGAATCGAAGATCATGACGGGACCGAGACCAATGAAGGGGGGATCCGCCGCTGGCTTCGGCTGGCCGAGGCCGTGGGTCTTGATCCCGACTACGTCGCCTCGACCCAGGGCGTGCTGCCCGCAACCCGGTTCGCAGTGGATGCCTATATCCGATTCGTCCGCGATAAGAGCCTGCTCGAGGCGATGGCCGCGTCACTGACCGAGCTCTTTGCGCCAAAGATCCACGAAGCCCGGATCGAGGGGTTGCTGAAGAATTACGCCTTCGCCGACGAAGCCGCGCTGTCGTATTTTCGAACCCGTTTGCAGGAGGCGCCAAAGGATGTCGCCTTTGGCCTCGCCTGGGTTCTGGACCACGCCGATACGGCCGATAAGCAGGAGGCCGCGGCCAGTGCGCTGGAGTTCAAAACGGATGTCCTTTGGGCCCAGCTCGATGCGCTTTGGAGCGCCTATGTCGAGCCAGGACGCATCCCGCCCAGTGGTTGGAAGCCTGGATCTGGGCTCCTCGAAAAACCATCAGAATCATGAGGGTATCGGACATACCAACCCTTCCACGGGGCGTAAGGCTGCATTTTGACAGGGTTCGAGACAGCTGGGTCCTGCTCGCGCCGGAGCGCGCGATCCTGCTCGACCCGATCGGTCAAGCAATCCTGAACGAGGTCGATGGCAGCCAGAACTTTGGCGAAATCACCCGGGCCTTGGCTGCGAAGTTCGAGGCGCCAAAGGACCAAGTCGAACGCGATAGCGCGGAGTTCCTCGACAGCCTGCTCGATCGCCGGATCCTGGATCTCACCCCATGAGCCCGCCACCCCCCATCGCGATGCTGGCCGAGCTGACCCATCGCTGTCCGCTCGCCTGCCCCTACTGCTCGAACCCGCTGGAACTGGTGCAAAAGGCGCAGGAGCTCGATACCGCCACTTGGGCTCGCGTCTTTCGCGAAGCGGCTGAACTGGGTGTTCTGCAATTGCATCTCTCAGGTGGCGAACCCGCCTCCCGGGGCGACCTGGCCGATCTGGTTGCAGCTGCTCGTGCGGCAGGGCTCTACACCAACCTGATCACCTCGGGGATTGGCCTGACCAAGCGGCGGCTTCTCGATCTTGACCGCGCGGGGCTGGATCACGTTCAGCTCTCGCTGCAGGGAACAACGCCACAACTCGCCGATGAGATCGGAGGGTACAAAGGCGGATTTGCCCGAAAAATGCAAGTGGCCCAATGGATTGGCGAGATCGGCTTCCCCTTGACGCTGAACGCGGTGCTGCACCGGCGCAACCTCCACCAGTTGCCCGAGGCGCTGGAACTCGCCCAGGATCTCGGCGCCAGGCGGATCGAAGTTGCGCTGGTCCAATTCCACGGCTGGGCCCTGAAAAACCGCGCGGCCTTGATGCCGACCCGCGCCCAAACTCGCGAGGCGACCCGGATCGTGGCCGCGGCCCGCACGGCCCTCAAAGGCCAGTTGGTCATCGATTATGTGCCCGCCGACTACCATGCCGAATTTCCCAAAGCCTGCATGGGCGGCTGGGGCACCACCGGGCTGAATGTCACCCCGGATGGGCGCGTGCTGCCCTGCCACGCAGCGCAAACCATTCCACATCTCATCTTCGCTTCGGTTCTTGAGACGCCGCTTGCACAGATTTGGACGCAAAGCCCAGCCTTCAATGCCTATCGCGGGACCGATTGGATGGCCGAGCCCTGCCGCTCCTGCAAGCGCAAGACCATCGATTTTGGCGGCTGCCGATGCCAGGCGCTGGCCTTGACGGGCGATGCCTCGGCGACCGATCCGGTTTGCGTAAAATCCCCCAATCACAAGCGGTTACAGGCTCTCACAACCGCGCAAGAAGAACCCGAGTTGCTCTACCGGCAATAAATGGCGCATGAAGGAGAGGGCCTTTCGCTGGCCACAAAACCTCGGTCGCTCACCACCGCAGACGAAGGAGAGACAATGAAAATCGGAGCTGTCGCCAAGTCCGTGGGTCTGCCGATCAAAACGATCCGCTACTACGCTGATATCGGCCTTGTTGTCCCAATTGCCCGCTCGGACAGTGGGTATCGCCAATACTCATCCACCGAGGTTCGGAAACTGATTTTCGTGCGCCGGGCCCGCGCCTTTGGATTTTCGATCGAGGCGACCCGCGAACTGCTCGATCTCTACCAAGATCGCAATCGCTCCTCGTCCGATGTCAAACGCATCGCCAGCGGGCGGTTGGAGGATATCGAAGCGAAGATGCGCGAGCTCCAAGCGCTCAGGGATGAGCTCGCGCATCTGGTCACGGCCTGTCGCGGCGATGACCGGCCTGATTGTCCAATCCTCTCAGGCTTTGCCGATGGCGCGGGCGCTAGGACACCGGAGTGAGGCAGTCCTCAACGCTGTCGGCCAGCTTGGTGAGCAGCATCGGGTAAAGCTCTGCCCCGACAGCCAAGTCCACGCCATGCGGGTCGATGATCGAGGTCCTTATCCCCGTGCCTTCGGTGACAACTTTGGTGAGGTCTTCCGGGAATTGTGGCTCTGAAAAGACACAGACCGCGCCACTCTCAACCAAGATCTCTCGTATTTTCTTCAACCGCGCAGGCCCCGGCGTTGTCGCATCGCCAACAGCGATCGAGCCCGCGGGCGTCAGCCCGAACCGCGCCTCGAAATACTGATATGCGTCATGATAGACGAGGAAGGGACGGCCTGCATAGGGCTCCAACCGGGTCGCGAGATCTTCGGTCAAAGCCGCGATCTCAGCCGCAGCGGCATCTGCGTTCTCACGGTAAACCGTTGCGTTTTCGGCATCTTTCTGCGCCAAAAGCTCTGCAATCGCCTTCATCGCCGTGGCCGCGTTCATTGGGTCCAGCCAGATATGCGGATCAAGCTCGCCATGGTGGTGGTGCCCGTGATCGTCATGCCCGGCATGCTCATCTTTCGCCGCGTGATCGTCATGCCCGTGGCCCTGATGATCATCGGCATGCTCCTCGCCATGATGCTCATCATGCCCATCTGCATGTTCGTCACCATGATTATGGTCGTCATGCGCGCCTGCATGTTCATCGCCATGGTCATGCTCGTCATGCGCGGCCGCATGCTCTTCTCCATGGTGGTCGTCATCATGCTCTGCATGCTCGTCATCGTGGTGATCATGGCCATGATGCTCGTCGCCGTGATCGCCAAACTCGCTCAGCTCGCGATAGTCGAGCACATTCATATCCGGGACATCCATCAGGGACAGCACCGTGGCCTTGGTCCCCAGCGCGTCGATCGGTCCATCGAGTTGCGGCATCAGAGCCTCGCCGATCCAAACCACCACATCCGCCTCTTGCAGCGCGCCTGCCTCCGATGGGCGCATTGCATAGTCATGCGGCGAAACCCCTGCCGAGACCAGCAGCTCCGGCGTTCCCAAATCGCCCATCACACGGGCCACCATCGACTGAACGGCAGCGATATCGGTCACCACTTTCGGGGCATCTGCCCTGGCAGCGGAGGCGGAGATCACAAGAAAACCGAGGAAAAGAGCACGGATCATCACAAATCTCGTAAGTTGCTGTGCGGATGAGATTTCGTAGTTGTTACACAATAACAATTCAAGCGGATTGTGACGGTGATTGATCCCCCCGCCGCATGCCGCTATGAGTAGCGAACCGTTGGGGTGCCCGCTGGGCTGAGAGGTCGTGACCAACCCATCGAACCTGATCCGGGTCATTCCGGCGAAGGGAACGGTTTCCGCGCGAGGCCGCCTTCCGTCCCGACCCAAAAGATGGAGAGTGTTTTGGACGCCCGCGTTGCTCAGACCACTACGCCGATTGCGCTCACGATTGCTGGATCGGATAGCGGGGGCGGGGCTGGAATTCAGGCCGATCTCAAGGCGTTCTCCGCGCTTGGTGTTTATGGCGCGAGCGTGATCACCGCGTTGACCGCGCAAAACACCCGCGCGGTTACGGCGGTCGAGGGTGTCTCGCCCAAGATGATCCGCGCACAGATCGATGCGGTCTTTGATGACCTGCCCGTCAGCGCGGTGAAGATCGGCATGCTCGCAGTGCCAGAGATTATCGAGGCGGTGGCCGATGGCCTGTCAGACCACGCGATCCCGGTTGTGCTCGACCCGGTCATGGTCGCCAAGTCCGGCGCTGTGCTCTTGGAGCCCGAAGCGATCTCCGCCTTGGTTGAGCGTCTAGTGCCCTTGGCCCGTGTCGTGACACCGAATTTGCCCGAGGCCGCGCAGATCCTCGGAACCACCTCAGCCGGGTCGGTATCGGCGATGCAAACCCAAGGCGAAGCGCTGCTCGCGAAAGGGGCGCAAGCGGTCTTGATGAAAGGCGGCCATGGGCAGGAGGCCGTTTGCACGGATCTCTTGATCCAGCCGGGTGCGGATCCGCTCCCTTTCACCTCGGACCGGATCGAAACGCAGAACACCCACGGCACTGGCTGCACTCTGTCATCGGCAATCGCGGCGGGGTTGGCGAAGGGTGAAACCCTCGAGAGAGCGGTCGGTACGGCCCATACTTACCTAAATCGCGCGATTTTGGCGGCAGATCAGCTGCAAATCGGCTCTGGCCACGGGCCGGTGCATCACTTCCATGCGCTCTGGGGTCGCGAATGACGACTGCCTCTGTCATAGGTGCGGGCGTTGCAGGTCTGACAACCGCGCTGGAACTCTCCCGCGCTGGTTTTGAGGTCACGATCATCGACCGTGCCGAGGGTCTGGGCCCTGCTCAATGCTCCTGGTGGGCAGGTGGCATGCTGGCACCCTGGTGCGAACGAGAAAGCGCCGAGGAGGCCGTCATCACCCTCGGTATCGCCGCCGCTGACTGGTGGGACGCCGCGACAGGCGGTGTGGAGCGCAAAGGCACCCTGGTCCTCACGCCCGAGCGTGATCGGCGCGAGCTCGCCCGATTTGCCCGCCGCACCTCGAATTTTGAGCAGATTGGCGAAGACCGGATTGCGGGGCTGGAGCCAGATCTTGCCGGGCGCTTCCGCGATGCGCTCTTCTTCCCAAACGAAGCCCATCTCAACCCGCGCCGCGCGATCGCCCGTCTCGCCGAACGTCTGACGCATCAGGGTGTCCAGATCCAGTTCGGCAGCACCAAGGCACCCGAAGCGGATCTGACCTATGATTGCAGAGGTTTAGCGGCCGCGGATGACCTCTCGGAGTTGCGCGGTGTCAAAGGCGAGATGCTGCTTCTGCGCAGCGCAGAGATCACGCTCGAGCGCCCGATCCGGCTGCTCCATCCCCGCCATCCGATCTATATCGTGCCGCGTGGCGATGGTCTCTTCATGCTGGGTGCGACCATGATCGAGAGCGGCGACCGCGCGCGGATCACTGCGCGCTCGATGTTGGAGCTGCTGGGCGCGGCCTACGCGCTCCACCCTGCGTTTGCCGAGGCCGAGATTGTCGAGACCGGGGTCGATGCGCGCCCGGCATTTCCCGATAATCTGCCGCGCGTCCAGCGCTTAAACGGGCGGATCTTCGTCAATGGGCTCTACCGCCACGGCTTCCTCCTGGCCCCCGCGATGGCAGCGAAAGCCGTCAAGATTGGGCGCGATACCGTTCAAATGGAGAAGGTATCGTGACGATTTGGCTCAATGGCGTGGAAACAAGAGTTGCAGGCACCCGGCTCGATCAACTGATTGAAGAGCTTGGCTATGGCACGGCGAAGGTCGCGACCGCGCTCAATGGCGATTTTGTGCCGAAAGCCGCGCGGGGCGCGACGGAACTAACCGAAGGAGATCGGTTGGAGATCCTCGCGCCCTTGCAGGGGGGCTGAGATGGAGCCGGTTCGGTTTTACGGCAAGGAGGTGGCGAGCCGTCTGATGCTCGGCACCGCGCTCTATCCTTCGCCGGCGATCATGGCAGATGCAATCCGCGCCTCGGGTGCCGAGATCGTCACCGTCTCGCTCAGGCGCGAGGCGGCGCAAGCCCAGGAAGGCCAGGCGTTTTGGCAATTGATTCAGGGGTTTGGCGTTAATATTCTACCCAATACGGCAGGCTGCCACACGGTCAAAGAAGCCGTCACCACGGCCCATATGGCGCGCGAGGTGTTTGATACGCCCTGGATCAAACTCGAAGTGATTGGCGAGGAAGACCGGCTTCAACCGGACCTCTTTGGCTTGGTCGAGGCCGCACGGATCCTCTCGGATGAGGGGTTCCAGGTCTTCCCCTACACGACCGAGGATCTGGTGGCCGCAGGGCGGTTGCTAGAGGCCGGTTGCGAAGTCCTGATGCCTTGGGGTGCCCCGATCGGCTCTGGCCTCGGGCTCAGCAATCCGACCGGTCTGAGGGCAATGCGGGCGCATTTCCCCGCCGTGCCCTTGGTCGTGGATGCAGGGATCGGACGGCCCAGCCACGCAGCGGAGGCGATGGAGATGGGCTATGACGCAGTGCTTTTGAACACGGCTGTGGCGAAAGCAGGCGATCCGGTGGTGATGGCCGAGGCAATGGCGGACGCGGTGGCGGCCGGGCGGCGGGGCTATCTCGCCGATCCGATGGAGCCGCGTGACATGGCGGCGCCATCGACGCCTGTGATGGGCAAGGCCTTCCTGACATGACGCTCGATCGGTTCTATCCAATTTGGGACTCGACCGAATGGATGCGGCGTTTGCTGCCTTTAGGGGTGAAACTGGTCCAGCTGAGGATCAAGGACGTGGAAGAGGATGTGCGGCGCTCCGAGATCCGCCACGCCAAAATGCTCTGCGCGGCGGCCGGCGCGCAGCTGATCGTCAACGATTACTGGCAGATCGCGATCGATGAGGGCTGCGACTATGTCCATCTGGGTCAGGAGGACCTGGAGGACGCCGATTTGGCTGCGATCCGGCGCGCAGGGCTCCGACTTGGCATTTCGACACATGATCACGCGGAACTGGATCGGGCTTTGGCGGCGGGCCCGGACTATGTGGCGCTTGGTCCGATCTATCCAACAATTCTTAAAAAGATGAAATGGCATGAACAAGGGTTGGAAAAGCTGAGCGAATGGAGGGGGTTGGTGGGTGACCTCCCCCTGATCGCGATTGGTGGATTTACGGTAGAGCGGGCGGCAGGAGCATTTGCGGCCGGCGCGGATGTGGTCTCTGTCGTAACCGATATTACGCTGAATTCCGATCCCGAGGCCCGCTGCTCCGAATGGATCCAGGCAACGCGCGGGTGAACCAAGCGGAATGCGCGGGCAAGCCCGCGCATACATCTATACATGGCGCCCTCCCGGGCGCGGTGGCGTCGGTTGAGAAGCCTGCGCTAGACCAAAATCGTTTCAACCTGAACCAGATTGAAAAAGAAGCTTTGTCCAGATTTAGATGCTTGGGCAAAATCCTACGATCTGACTGCGTCAGTCAGATCCGGTTTTGCTCTAATAGGGCATCGGATGCGCCCGATGGGCCGTGTCGATCTCTTCGAGAATCTCGTCACTCAACACCATATCCGCCGCACCGAGTGCGACCTCAAGCTGATCCATCCGTGTCGCGCCAAAGATGGCGGAGGCCATGAAGGGGCGGGAGAAGCACCAGGCCAGCGCCATTTGGCAGGGATCGAGCCCGTGGCGCTCGGCGATCCTAAGATAAGCGCCAATCGCCGGTTCAACCCGTGGGCCCATCCTGCCACCGAGATTGGGATTAACCGCCCGGCGCGAGCCCGGAGGGGTTT
>JBCDAS010000208.1:0-7799 GCA_039185235.1 Pseudomonadota bacterium | reverse complement strand
GTTGGCGGCGGCTGGGTTGAGTGAACTGCCCCCCTTTGCCGATCCGAGCGCCGTTTTGGCGGATGATCTGGAGATGGCTGAGGGATGTCAGATCAATGCGGGCGTCGTGGTCGCGGCAAAATGCAGGCTCGAACGCTTTGTTCTGATCAATCGCAGCGCCTCGATCGGCCATCACGCGGTGTTGGAGGCGTTTGTCTCGATCGGTCCGGGCGCGGTCATCTGCGGCTCGTGCAGGATCGGGCCGGGCGCGTTCATCGGCGCCGGTTCGGTGATCGCGCCCGAGGTCTCGATTGGGGCGAATGCGACTGTTGCGGCGGGTGCGGTCGTCATCCGCGATGTGCCCGAGTTTGGATTTGTGGCCGGAAACCCTGCTGAGGTGAAACAGATCCGCAGAACCGGCTATAACAAGGCAAGCGTCTGACGCTCAGGGGCGGTCTTGTTGCAGAGCACGCGACTTGAACTCGTTATAGCTGCGAATGTAGTCATCTGGGTCGAACTCATGCGAGGCGAGAACCAGTAAGATTGCATCCTTCGAATAGCCTTGCTGGATCCCCCAAACCATGGGCGGCATATAAAGCGCCAGATTGCTTGAATCGAGCCAGCGGCTCGCCCGTTCATGACCGTTATCAACCACACATTCAACGCGCCCTTTGAGGCAGATCAGGAGCTGATGGCATGTCCGATGCGCATGATCTCCTCGTTTTGAGCCTTCGGGGACGTCGAAGAGGTAAAACATCCGCTTTGGAACAAAGGGCAAGCCATGTCCAGCCTCACGGACCAACAGACTGCCCCGCGCATCGTCGAATTGCGGCGCGACATCGAGGTACACACCTTCGATCACCGTTTCTTTGGGGGGGAGCGTTTGGGTCATGCGAGCAAGATCACGATTTTTTATCGTTGCGCAACTGAGTAACAGGGCAGGCTCCCGGCGGCATGCTAGCCATCCCACGCGTTCACGCTTGCCACCACATGGTCTACCTCATGCTCCTTGAGATAGGGATGGATTGGGAGCGAGACTTCGGTTTCGGCAAAGCGGCGGGACTGGGCAAACTGTGACGGATCCGATGCGCCATGGGCATCGACATAGGCCTTCTGATCGCAGATCAGCGTTGGATAGTGCAAACCAGCGCCGATCCCATGCGCTTTGAGATGCGCCAGAAACGCGTCGCGCTGCCCGGGTCGGGTCAGAACCGGGAAAAGGTGCCAACCGCCCGATGCGGGCTCGGGCCCCGGCAACAGAGTGATCGCCTCGGACGAGATTTCGGCCAGATAGCGTTTGGCGATCTGGCGCCTGCGGGCAAGCCAGCCATCGAGCCTCGGCAGGAATGCATCGGCCAGCGTCGCGGCGTGCAGCTCATCCAGGCGCGAGTTCAAACCGATCTCATCATGGACATATTTCGCAGTTTGGCCGTAGTCACGGAGCGCACGGGCCCGGGTGGCCTGCTCTGACATCGCCAGGGTCAGCGCACCGCCATCCCCCAAACAGCCAAGGTTTTTGGTTGGATAGAAGCTGTAGCAAGCAGCCTCTCCGAGCGCCCCAGGCGAAAGGCCATCGCGAGATGCACCGACCGCCTGGGCTGCATCTTCGATCAGCGCAGCCCCATGCGCATCCGCAAGCGCCCTGAGCGCGGCCATATCCGCAAGATGGCCATAGAGATGGACTGGAACAATCGCTCGGATCTGGGGATGATCGGCAAAAGCACAGACGGCCGCTTCGGGATCGATCAAACCGTGTTGATCCACATCGCAGAACACAGGCCGGGCGCCGAGACGCAGGATCGCTAGCGCTGTGGCAAAAGCGCTGAGCGGGCTGGTGAGAACTATGTCCCCCGCCCCAACCCCAGCAAGGCGCAAGGCAATCTCGAGCGCATCGAGCCCGCTGGCACAACCCACCGCATGGGCCTGGTCGCTGTAAGATGCAAAGCGATCCTCAAAGCGTATACCTTCGGCGCCGAGAACATAGCGCCCGCTCGCTCCAACCCGTTGGACTGCTTTCAGAACATCGCTCTGACAGTCGGACCACATCCGATCAAAGGCACTCGCCTTAACTGTGATCATCCGCTCTGCAGGCACTCTGATTTCTAGCATCATCCTTACTCGCCGATTTCGCAGTGCCAGAAGGTGGTTGGCTTTGCAAGCTTACCGCTGATTTGCGACCCGATCGTCGACATGAGAGCCTTGCACCAAGCGGTGCATCCTGGGTAAACGCCAGGACACTTGGTTGCGTCGAGTTCGCCAGCCAAGACGAGGTTATCAGGGGGAGGCTCACATGACCAAGAAGGCCTGGATCACGGTCTTCGAGGTGTCCGGGTCGGTGCTGGCCATGGCTTATGCGCTGCTGATCGCCTCGAATACGGGCAATGAGATCCTGGGCTTCTCGCTTTTGTTGCTCTCGGCGCTGTTATTCGCGGCCTGGGGGTTGATCGACAAACGCTGGGCCTTTCTCTGCCTGCAATTCTTTTATGCCGCATCGGCCGTCATTGGCCTGATCCGGTGGGGGTGACGAAGATGGATGAGATGTTTTCAGTTGCAGGGCGCGTCGCCGTGGTCACCGGCGCCTCGAGCGGGATCGGGCGGGCGATGGCAAGTGCCCTGGCCACGCGCGGCGCCCAGGTGGTCGGCGTTGCGCGCCGGCAAGCGGATCTCGAGGCTTGGGTTGGCGAGGCTGCGCCAGATGAGCCGGGCGCGCGTGCCTATGTGGTCGCCGATATGGGTGATCTGGCCGCCCTGCCCCAGGCCGCGGCCGCCTGTGCCCAACCTTTTGGCGCGCCCGAGATCGTGATCCCCGCCGCTGGCATCAACCCGCGCAAACATGCCGATGATGTGTCGTTGGAGGAGTGGGAGGCGACGCTTGCCATCAATCTCTCCCACCCGTTCCTGTTCACACGCGAATTGGTCCCTGGCATGCGCGAAAAAGGGTGGGGGCGGGTGATCAATATCGCCTCGTTGCAGACCTTTCGCGCATTTATCAACGGGATCGCCTATGGCACGACCAAGGGCGGGATTGCCCAGCTGACCCGGGCCATGGCCGAGGCATGGTCGGGCGATGGGATCATGTGCAACGCCATCGCGCCGGGGTTCTTTCACACAGCCCTCGCAGCGCCGGTTTTCGCCGATCCCGCGCTGTCAGAGCATCATGCCAAGATGACCGCGCTGGGGCGCAATGGCGTGGTGGAGGATCTGATCGGGCCAATGCTGTTTCTGGCCTCACCTGCCTCGGATTATGTAACCGGCCAGGTGCTTTCGGTCGATGGCGGGTATACGGCGAAATAGGCCATGCCCCGCTTGATGGCGCATTACACCCCGCCCGCCGGCGCGCTTGAGGTTCTCCATCGCGACGATGATCTGCTGCTGGTCGATAAGCCGAGCGGGTTGCTCTCGGTTCCGGGCAAACCAGCGGCGCATTGGGACTGCGTGGAGCATCGGGTGAAACAGGCGGATCCAGCGGCTTTGCTGATCCATCGGCTGGATCTCGAGACCTCGGGCGTCATGGTCTTCGCACGCAATCCGCGAGCGCAAAAGATCATCAATGGCCAGTTCGAGCGGCGGATTGTCGAGAAGACTTACATTGCCGTTGTGGCAGGACATGTTGAGGCGGAGGCGGGACGCATCGAGCTGCCTTTGACGGCCGATTGGCCGAACCGGCCGATGCAGAAAGTCTGTTCGACGCATGGGAAATCGGCAATCACCGAGTGGCGGGTTCTGGCGCGGGGCGACAAGTCAAGTCGGGTTGCGCTTTGGCCGAAGACCGGCAGGAGCCATCAGCTGCGTGTGCATCTCAAGGAGATTGGGCATCCTATTCTCGGAGACCCCTTCTATGCGCCCGAGCCGGTGTTCAAGGCCACGGCGCGGCTGCAGCTGCATGCCTCTCGCTTAGCATTACGCCACCCGCAAGATGGACGGTGGTGTGCCTGGGAGAGTGCCGTTCCGTTTTAGTGACGTCCTCAAGTCTCTCGCGACCTCTCAGCTCGAGCGGCGCCCAGAGCGGAACCGGCAGGAGGGGCTGGGCGCCAGCGGCGCATGTCCGTTTCCAACGGACCGGGCGGGCCTTGCCCGCCTGCTGCGCGCTTGCGCGCAGATGCGCCGCTGGCTCCCAGCCCCTCCCTCGCGCGGGACGTTCAAACTGCGCTAAAGCGGCATTACGTCAGCTCGCCAAGATGACTCTCAATCGCCGTGCGCACATCGGCGACCGAGAAGGGTTTGGTCACGAAGTGATCGATATTGGGCGTGCTGTCCGCTTGATCCTTGTAGGCCTCGGAGGTCGCCAAGAAGACCGGGATATGGCGGAAGACCGGATGCGCCTTGATCTTTTCTGCGAGATCAATTCCACTTAGTCCCGGCATGTTCAGATCCGAGATCACGATGTCGTATTTCGCGCCTTGCAAAGCCTCCAACGCTGCCTCGCCAGAGGCTGCCAGAGAGACATCCAGGACGCCAAGGCGTTTGAGGCATTGGCGTGCGAGGCCGCGCATGGCCTGTTGATCGTCAACGACGAGGATTTTCAATGAGCGGGACGATGGCATGACGATGCTCCTGAAGATGTGGGGCGCGATTGGGTCATCGCATCGGCCCCGTGCCGGGCGACATCTTCGATGCGAGTCGCCAGGGTGTTGAGGTCAAATTCGGCTTGAACGGCGCCAATGTCCCAGGCCGCCTTGGGCATACCGTAGACGACGCAGCTTTGCTCGCATTGGCCGAGCGTCGGCGCCCCGGTTTTGCGCAATTGCAGCAGTCCATCGGCACCATCCCGGCCCATTCCTGTCAGAATGATCCCGAGGGCCTTTGCACCGACCGTCCGTGCGGTCGACGAGAACAACACATCGACCGAGGGGCGATGGCCGCTCACCGGAGGCTGATCCAAAAGCTTTGTGATCGGGCTGTTGCGGCTGCCCGAGATCGCCATATGCGTCCCCCCCGGTGCGATCCGAATGCTGCCCGGGCTCAGCGCTTCGCCTTCAGAGGCCTCAGCCACATTGAACGGAAGATTGTTGTTAAGCCGCTCGGCGAAACGCGCAGTGTAGCTCGTGGGCATATGTTGCGTGATCACGATCGGTGGGAGCCAGGCAGGCAGTTTGGCCAGAAGCTCTCCCAAAGCGGCGACACCACCGGTCGAAGCCCCGATTGCAATTAGTCCGATCCGGCTGGGCCCTGCAGGCCTTTGTACAGGCGCGGCCGCCTGAGGTTTTGCGAAGCTTGGCGCGCGGGTTGCGGCGGGAGCCGGAGCGCGGCGGGCGACTTTGGCATCGGCCGCGACCCGAACCGAGGCGCGAAGGCGCATGCCAAACCGGTCGATCGCCTGATCGCCGACGGGTTTGGCCACGGCATCGACGGCTCCGGCTTCGAGCGCGGCCAAGGTCGCCTCAGCGCCTGCTTGAGTGTGGGAGGAGACCATGACGACCGGCATGGGCCGCAAGGTCATGATCTTCTCCAAAAACGCGATGCCGTTCATGCCAGGCATCTCGACATCCAGAGTGACCACGTCTGGATTTTGCTCCTTGATGATACGCCGACCGCTATCGGTATCCTCACCCGCGCCAACACAGAGGATGTCGCCATCCTGTTCGAGCGTTTTGCGGATCATGGACCGCATCAGGCGGCTGTCATCGACAACAACAACACGGATCTGACGGCTCATCCGAACAACTCCACGGTCCCGGTTGTGGGTTTGCTTTCGACCTGCGATCTCAGGCGTTGCTCGCTGCTGCGCAGATCGCCGGTCTCACGGCCCATGAGTTTGAGGACAGAGGCGCGCCCAGTATCCGGGAAATAGTAGACGCGACGGGCATGATCACCGCCGAGGTCTGAAGCTTCGACCCGGATGCCCTCGCTTTTGAGAAAGTCCTGGACAAACCGGGCGTTGCGATCGCCGACCGTGTCGCCCCCAGAGACCGCGATCACATTTCCACCCCCAAACACCTTTGCCTCGATGCGGGATTTGCGGCCACCGCGTTTCAGGATGTCGTTGATCAGGACCTCCATCGCGTGAACGCCGTAGCGCATGGATTGCTGTCCACGTGCGGTCCCCGGTAAGAGAAAGTGATTGAGCCCGCCAAGACCCATTTCGCGATCGCGCAGACAGGCGGCAACACATGAGCCAAGCAGCGTCGTCACAGCCACCCCAGGCTCATCGATCACCAGGTGATCGCCGGGCAGAACCGTATGCGCGGGCGCACCGATTTTCGGGTCCCAGTACCCGCCCTTGGACAACAATCGTGGATCAGATCCGGCGAAACTCACATACGCCTCCCATAGGTCGTTTGGCCGAGGCGCGTGAGCATCGGATGCTCCCCCAGCAGGCTTTCGGAATGGCCGAGAAAGAGCACCCCTTCGGGGCCCAGCAGTTCGGCAAAACGCTCGACCAGGCGCGCCTTGGTCGCGCTGTCGAAATAGATCATAACGTTTCGGCAGAAGATCGCGTCGAATGGGCCGCTGACCGGCCATTGTTCGAGCAGGTTGAGCTGCCGGAACGAGATCAGATCCTGGAGCTGACGCCCCATCTGCACATTTTCGCCAGTTTGGGAGACAAGGCGGGAATACTTCTTCGGGATCGCTTCGCCGCGTTCCGCCTTGTAAAGCCCCGCCTCGGCCTTCGCCAGAACATTGGTGTCGAGATCAGTCGCTAGGATTTTGAGATCGCAGGACGTTTGCCAATGGGTCGAACCGCGCACCGTGAGAGCGATCGAGTAAGGCTCCTCGCCCGTCGAGCAGCCAGCCGACCAGATCCGCACACGGCGAGCTTTTTGTGCCGCGAGGCGGGCCATGATCGCATTATCGAGATGGTCGAAATGGTGGTCTTCGCGAAAGAAGGAGGTCAGATTCGTTGTCACCGCGTTGATGAAATGCTGCACTTCTTCTTTCGCTCGCGGCCCATCCAGGAGGCTGAGATAGCTCTCGAAATCCATCAGGTTCAGCGCCCGGAGGCGCCGGGTCAGACGGGAGGTGACCATCTGCATCTTATGCTCTTTGAGCACGATGCCGGCCATCGACATGGCCTTCTCCGCCACACGCCGAAACTCCGTCGGGGAGAGATCGGGCAGACTCTCCTCTCCGGTTTCGGGAGCACGGCTGGCTCCAGCATTGGCAAGGGCGGAGTGAGGCATTTTAGGCTGCATCCTCGATGCGGGTTTCAAAGAGGGCCGCAAGGTCGATCAGGGCGATCATCTGATCGTCGGTGCTGACGAGACCGGTGATTGCCGAGGAATCCATGTCGGTCGCACCCGGTGGAACGGGGCGCACTTCATCCATCGCCACGGTGACGATGTCCGAGACCGCATCGACCAGCACACCGACGGTTTGCTCACCGATATTGATGATCACGATGACATGGTTCTCATTCGCCTCGGTCAGCGGGCCGCCGAACCGGGCGCGCAGATCATGGACCGGCACGATTGTGCCGCGCATGTTGAGCACGCCGCGCATATAGCTCGGCTGATTGGGAAGCGCGGTCGTGGGCGACCATTGCTTGATCTCGCGCACTTCGATGATGTTGATGGCATAGACCCGCTCGCCGATCAGGAAGGTCACGTATTGCTTGGTGATCCCGGTGAGAACAGGCGCCTCCTTCGAGGTCTCGTCAGTCAGAGCTTCGCTCATGATGCAATCTCCATTTGTTGGCTATGGGCGATGTCGCCAGCCATGCTTTGCAGGCCTGAGACATCCAGGATGAGGGCGACCCGTCCATCGCCGAGAATGGTTGCGCCGGAGACACCGGCGACGCGTTGGAAGTTGGCCTCCAGGCTTTTCAGCACGACCTGGCGTTGGCCAACGAGTTCATCGACCAGAAGCGCGATGGAGCCACC
>JBCDAS010000207.1:0-7868 GCA_039185235.1 Pseudomonadota bacterium | reverse complement strand
TGGCGCGAGGATCGCCTTGGCCGTCTTGCGGTCAGCCTTGCTGGTATCCGCGCCCGCGATCGCTTGGTGCTGTCGTGTTTGAGAGCGGCAGGTATCCCAGTCGCCTGCGTTCTTGGCGGCGGCTATGGCCCGGCTGATGAAGTCGCCAGCCGTCACCTCATCTTGTTTCAGGAAGCGCAGGCTGTATTTGCTGGTGTCGGATGAGCCCCAATCGCTGGGTCAATCCGGTGCGTCCGGAGGGCCCTGTGCGCTCGATGCCGACCATTATCCGAAGATTTTGGGGCTTGGCACACTCTTCGAGACCAAACGCGCCGTCGAGATGACTGCCTCGTCGGGGTGCACGACAAATAAGGAGCTCATTGCAATGCTTGGGGCGTTCCGGTGATCGAACAGGGGTATCGCCGTCCATCTTCACTGCTTTGAAAGCATTCCAGGTTTCACTCTGCCTCGGTGGGGCGATCTGGTGATGAAGGTGCGAGAAGATGGATTCTTTCCCGCGTGATCGACAGGATCTCGGCGCTTCCGGCATGTGCGGGGTGACGGGATGAGCGGCTTGGTCCTGAAACTCCGTGCCCATGAAGAGATCATCGTCAATGGCGTCTTGATGTGTAATGGAGGGCGGAGCACCCGCCTCTTGGTCAAAACCCCCGACGCAAAAATCCTACGCCTCAGCGAAGCGATGGATCCGGCGGAGATCACGACACCCTTGGCTGAGTTGTGCCTACTGGCCCAGCGGACGGTTTCGGGTGAGGTGGCCGAGAAAGACGGCTTGCCCCTATTGGCCGATGGCGTGACCGTGCTCATGCAGCGCCCGTCCGGCGATGAAGAGCAAATGCTTCTGCACCGTGCCCTTGATGCGCTGCGAGACCGTCAATTCTATCCCGCGTTTCGCACCCTCAAGAAAGTTCTAAAGCTGCAATCTGTGGGCCGCCCGCCTCAGGGCTCACCCGCTTCCTCATCCGGGGGTTCAGCGGAAGCGATCCGATAGCTTCCCGTCATCCAGCGACCCAGATCGATATCTGCGCAGCGTTGTGAGCAAAACGGCCGCCACGCGTCGATGGTGGGCGCTTGGCAGACCGGGCATTTCCTCTGGGCACTGGTCGCCAAAACTGCCTCCCGCTGCTTGACGATGCTGTGAGACGCCACCGTCGATGCTACTTTTCTTCCCCTCTGAGGAAGACGTTAGCGCAATTCTTGTTATATTGCAGCGGGAAGACGGTTTTTGGAGTGGTTGAGGCAACCCAGATTGGTCATCGAGGCTCATCAGTCCTATCCTGAACGCGAGACCCGCCCCGCCCCTTTTTGGCATCGGGCCCTTGCTCTCGTTCTGAAAGCGCTTGTGCCGATTGCAATCTTGGCGATTGCGATCCCTTACGCCAACGAGCTTTATACCAGTGGCCCGGTGGCGGAGCGTAAGAAGCGTGAGCGGATCCCACGTTTGGTTGAGGTCCAAGAGGTCCAGCCCGGCTTGCAGGGACCTCGGATCGAAGCCTGGGGGGAAGTGGTGCCAAGCCGGACGCTCACGCTGCGCCCAGAGGTTCCTGGGAACATTACCGATATCCATCCCAACCTAGTTGAAGGGGGTGTCGTTAAAGCAGGCGATCGCCTGATTGCGATGGACAAGACGGCCTCCAGCTTAGCCCTTGCCGAGGCTGAAGCGACCATCGCCGAGATCCAGGCGCGCATTGCGATCGAACGCGGACAGGCCGCCCGTGCGGCCCGCGACCTCCAGCGCTCGCCCGTGGAGCTGACCGAAGAGCAGCGCGCCCTGGTACTGCGAGAGCCGCAGATGGCGCAATTGGTGGCCGAATTGGCTTCGGCCGAAGCGGCGCGGGAACAAGCGCTTTTGAACCTCAACAAGACCAGCATCTATGCCCCATTCGATGTGCTGGTCCTGTCAGAGGATGTGGCTCCCGGCTCGGCAGTGACGGTTGGCATGGAATTGGCGCAAATGGTCTCGACGGACAGTTTCACGGTCAATGTCGCGGTGCCGGCTGCTTCGATGGAGTGGATCGATGTGGAGGGTGAGGATCTCGTCCGCCTTTCCCAGCCCGAAGTCTGGCCAGCCGGTGAGATCCGCACAGGCCGCATCGACCGCCGGGGCGCGTCGCTGACTGAAACCGGGCGTATGGTTGAGGTCCTGGTCGAAGTAGACGATCCGATGAGCCAAAGAGACGAAAACTTTGGCCAGCATCGGCTCATCCTTGGCAGCTTCCTGCGGGTTGAGTTCGATGGCCGGGCGGTGCCCAACGCGCTGGTTCTGGATCGGAGCTATTTGCGCGATGACAGCAAGGTCTGGGTCGTGACGGACGAGAACACTCTGGATATTCGTGCGGTTGATATCGCATGGCGCGGCGCCAATGAGGTGCTGATTGTCGGTGGGATCGAGCCGGGTGAGAAGATCGTGACCACCAATCTAGCCATTTCCGCCCAAGGGATGAAGCTGCGGTTTGGCGAGGCCAGCGAATGACGACGCGACTGCGCTCGGGCGGGCCGGTCGCTTGGATGGCGCGCCACACGGTTGCGCCCAATCTCTTGATGCTCGTTCTGATCTTGGGCGGCATCTATATGAGTTCGCTCATCAAGCAGGAGTATCTGCCCCGCTCGGACCCGGACGTCATCGATGTCAAAGTCTTCCTTCCAGGTGCGAGCCCCGAGGAGACAGAACAGTCGATCGTTCTGGCGCTCGAGAATGAGATGAGTGACATCACCGGTGTCAGCAAACTCACCGGCACCGCGCATGACGGCTTTGGTGCTGTGGCGCTGGAGCTGTCGGGCGAACGATCGCAAGAGCAGGTCTATGCCGATGTGGTCCAGTCCGTTGGGCGGCTCTCGACCTTACCTGACGATGCCGAGGAGCCAATTATTTCCTTGCAAGGCTGGCGTCCCGAGGTGGTCGAGCTGCATCTTTTCGGAGATGTCGATCCGGTGTCCCTGCGCATGGCGGCCGAGCAGGTGCGATCACGCTTGCTGCAACATCCAGACATTAGCCAAGTGGATCTGGCGGAGACCAAGAATCTTGAGATGCATATCGAGGTCTCTCGCTCACAGCTCCTAGCCTATGATCTGAGCCTTGAAGAGGTTTCGGATCGCGTCCGAGAAGCCTCGCTTGACCGCTCTGGCGGGACGCTGGAGACGGATGGCGGGGATCTGCTGCTCCGCCTAGATATGCGCCGCGATCAAGCCTATGAGTTCGCCCAGATCCCCTTGATTGCGGATCGGCGCGGTACGGTTGTCCGGCTCGGCGATGTCGCGACGATCCGGCAAGGCTTCTCTGACGGGCTGCAGGAGTCGACCTTCGACGGCAAGCCATCGATCCGGATCAACGTCTTTCGGGTCGGCGAGGAGACCCCGATTTCGGTCTCTGAAGCGGTGCGCGGCACGCCGCCTCCGTCTCGGGCTGTAAAAGCCTGGACGGATACCATGCGCGATGTGTTCGGCATCGACACTGGTCTGCGAAACCCCACGATCGGTGACACATTCGATGCGCTGTTCGGCTTTCAGATGCGCGTTGAGCAGCCAACTGGGCTCGATACCATTGTGGAGACCCTGCCCGACGAGATCCAGGTGGTCGTCCTGAACGACCGCTCGATCTATTTCAAACAACGCATGCAGCTGTTGATGAAAAACGGCTTTATCGGATTGATCCTGGTGTTGATCGTCTTGAGCCTTTTTCTCGAGTTCAAGCTGGCATTTTGGGTTGCCGTTGGGATTCCGACCGCCTTTTTGGGGACTTTGCTGTTCCTGCCCTGGATGGGGTTCTCGATCAATCTCGTCTCGATGTTCGCCTTTATCCTCGCCTTGGGGATCGTCGTGGACGATGCGATCGTGGCGGGGGAGAACATCTATGAGTATCTTGAACGCGGGATGAGCCGCATTGACGCGGCGATCATGGGCGCCCGGGATATCGCCGTGCCGCTCTCGTTTTCGATCCTGACCAACATCGTCGCCTTCATCCCCTTGGCGCTTGTTCCTGGCAGTTTCGGAAAATTCTGGGTGGTGATCCCGTTTGTGGTGGCGACCGCCTTTATCCTGAGCTGGATCGAAGCGCTGTTCATCTTGCCGGCCCACCTTGCCGCTGTGAAGCGGCGTAAGGAGGGGCGGAGCGGGCCGCTTCATCTGTTGCAGACGACCTTTGCCCGTGGCTTGGATATCTTTGTCCGCCGCGTCTACGCGCCTTTGCTCAGGGTTGCGATGAACTGGCGCTACACGACAGTTGCGTTGATGCTGACCATCTTGATGATCACATCGGCCTATCCACTCTCGGGCAGGATGGGATGGAGCTTGTTCCCCGAGATCCCGAGGGATTACGCGACCGCGAATGCCTTCCTGCCCGTGGGCGCCTCGCGGGAAACCGCACAGCAGGTGCGTGATCATCTGGAAGCCGCGGCACGTCGAGTGATTGCCGAAAACGGGGGCGATCAGCTGGCCACGGGGATCTATACCAACATCAATTCAAAGCGTGTCGAGCTCGAGGCTCACCTGACAGCTGAGGGCATCCGCCCGATCCCGACAGAGGAATTCGCGGCAAAATGGCGGGCGGCTGCTGGGGTTCCGCCACAGGCCCGCTTTGTCTCCTACAAGTTTGCTTTTGGTGGTCCGGGGTCCGGCAGCGGTCTGGAGGTTGGGCTAAGCCACTCGAATATAGAGATCCTCGCTGAAGCGGCGGCGCGCCTGGTCGAGGAGCTTTCGGCGTTTGATGTCGTGCGAGATCTGAATGACGGGTTGAGGCCCGGCAAACAGCAATTGGAGTTTCGAATGACCGAGGCTGCTCAAAGCCTCGGTCTCACGCCCGAAGATGTCTCGGGCCAAGTGCGTGCAGCGTTCTTTGGAGTGGAAGCCCTGTCTCAGCAAGAGGGCCGCAATGAGGTGACAGTGCGGGTCCGCTTGCCAGCCTCGGAGCGCCGATCCGAAGGGGATGTCGAGCAGCTTTTGATCAAGACGGCCGACGATGGCGATGTGCCGCTTTTCGAGATCGCAAGTGTCGAGCGCAGCCGAGCCGAAGGCAACATCCAAAGGGAAAACGGCCTGCGCATCGTCAAGGTGACCGCCAATGTCGTTCCCGATGATGAGGCCAACCAAGTTGTCGCCGTCATGCTGAGCGATATTCTTCCAAACCTGGCGCAGGAATTCCCAGGGCTTTCGTACAAGCTGGGTGGTCGCCAGCAGACCCAGCGAGAGACGATGGACAGCTTCCTGTTCCTGACCATCCCGCTGGCGCTGATCATCATCTATGCGCTTCTGGCTATTCCGTTCCGGTCCTATCTCCAACCTGCGATCATCATGATGGCGATCCCTTTTGGCTTCGCGGGCGCAATTCTCGGGCATATGATCATGGGAATGAGCCTCTCGATCATCTCGGTCTTTGGAATCATCGCGTTGGGCGGTGTGGTCATCAATGCCGCTTTGGTGATGATCGACTATGCCAACAAGACGGTTGCTGCAGGTGCGAGCCCGTTCGAGGCGATGTGGCGGGCCGGTCAGCGCCGGTTCCGTCCGATCCTGTTGACGACGATGACGACCTTTGGTGGGCTCGCTCCGATGATCTTCGAGACGTCCCGACAAGCGCAGTTTCTGATCCCTATGGCTGTGTCTCTGGGGTATGGAATTGTCTTTGCGACTGCGATCGTTTTGTTCCTGATTCCGTGCCTTTTCCTGATTCTCGAAGATCTGCGTTGGCTGCTTAATCCACCCCCCCGCGAGGCCCCAGCGGTGCAAAAACCGCAAGAGAATTCTCCTGCAATCGCAGCGGAGTAGGGTGTTTCTGCAAGTCAGACTCCCCAGACCGAAATGGATCGTCCATACTCGCGAAAAGTCGAGGAGGGTGAGATATGAAATTCGAGGCTGAATCCGCGCTGAAACTGCTGTTTGATGTCAATGAGCCGTTTCTTTACATCCTGATCCTGCCTGCTGCGATTCTGGTCACACTTGGACGACAGAAGACAGCGATCTTCTGGGTGTTCTGCTTTGTCATTGGCTACGTTCTCTATGGAATCCACAGCGGCTCGATCGTTGTGTCTTGAACGGCAACGCAGCATTTGCAGTGCGTCCTCTGATTCGGTACGCTATCGGTATGTTCGGCGCAGGCGTGAACTGTGCCCCTGGGCTGGATACAACGGCGCGGCAATTTGCTGAGTGAGCATCCTCTGCGCCCTTGTTACGGGTCGTACCGGCCCGTGACGGCGAATTGGAACGAACGGCGCAATTTGATCGCCGGACTATGAAGGAAAGCCGTCATGCCAACCGGAACCGTAAAGTGGTTCAACTCCGAAAAGGGCTATGGGTTTATTGCTCCTGACTCGGGCGGCAAGGACATTTTCGTGCATGTCTCCGCAGTGAAACGTTCAGGCCTGGAAGAGCTCCGAGAAGACCAAAAGGTCGGCTTCGAGCTGGAGGAAGGCCGCGATGGCCGCCCTATGGCAGGGGATATTCAACTCCTCTGACCCGGCGGTAAAGCAATATCCTCAGTTTTGGCGATTTCCTCCGACGGATTCGCTGAGAGGTGACGTGACTCAACCATCTGGTTGGCAGAGCGGGCACCCCGGCATGAACCCATTAGCCAACTGACAAACTGCACGGAGGGACGAATGCTCAGTTTCATCAATCTCTCACCGGCAACGTTTGGTCCGGTTGAGACGGCCTTGGTTTTCGCCGCAATCCCGCTGGTTGCTGGCCTCATGATCGGATTGCGCCGAGAGACATCCGTGTTTCTTGGTGTGGTGGGCGCGATCACAGCTTTCGCCGTTCAATAGGCCCGTTACCACCATCTCTCAGGCTTTGCCGAAAAGCCTGTCCGCGATTCGAGCGCGTAGGCAGTGTTCAGCAGATCCGCCTCGCCCCAAGGTTGGCCGATCAACTGCAGACCCAGCGGAAGACCAGTGGTCGAGAGCCCAGCCGGCACGGACATGCCCGGAAGACCTGCCAAGTTCACCGTCACAGTGAAGACGTCTTGGAGATACATCTCGATCGGGTCTTCGCCCATCTCACCAAGACCAAAAGCAGGCTTTGGCGTGGTTGGCGTTAGGATCGCATCGACCTGACCAAAGGCCTCGTCGAAGTCTCGTTTGACCAAGGCCCGGACCTTTTGGGCGCGGAGATAATAGGCGTCGTAATAGCCTGCACTCAACACATAGGCACCGATCATGACCCGGCGTTTCACCTCGTCCCCAAAACCCTCGGAGCGGGTTTTTTCGTACATCTCTAGAACGCCATCGCCAGCCGCCCGTTCGGCGCGCAGCCCGTATCTCACCCCATCATACCGCGCGAGGTTCGAAGACGCCTCTGCTGGTGCGATCACGTAATAAGCGGGTAGGGCGTATTTGGTATGCGGCAGAGCGATGTCGACGAACTCGGCGCCCGCGTCTTTAAGCATCGCAATACCGTTCGACCAAAGGGCGTCCATCTCCTCCGTCAAACCCTCGCGGTACTCCTGCGGCAGCCCGATCTTCTTGCCGCGAATGTCGCCTGTCAGAGCGGCTTCGAAATCTGGCACCGGGATATCGGCGGAGGTCGAGTCCATCGGGTCATGACCGGCCATCGCCGCGAGCATGATCGCGCAATCACGTACCGTCTTGGTCATCGGCCCGGCCTGATCCAAGGAGCTTGCAAAGGCGACGATGCCCCAACGCGAGCACCTGCCATAGGTCGGTTTGAGCCCGACAATCCCAGTAAACGCCGCCGGTTGGCGGATCGAGCCGCCCGTATCCGTGCCCGTCGCCGCCAGGCAGAGATCCGCCGCGACCGAGGAGGCCGACCCGCCGGAAGAGCCGCCCGGGGTCAAAGCCACATTGTCACCGGCGCGCTTCCAGGGCGACAAGCAGTTGCCATAGACCGATGTCTCGTTGGAACTGCCCATGGCGAACTCGTCC
>JBCDAS010000206.1:0-7963 GCA_039185235.1 Pseudomonadota bacterium | reverse complement strand
GACGGCGAAAAAGTTGGCGGTGGAGAAGGGTTTTGCCGGATGCGGCTGCTGGTTCTTGAGGACGATGCAACACTTGGTCCCTGGATCGAGCAGGGTCTCCGCGACGCCGGGCATGTAGTCGATCTCTTCACCGATGGTCGAGGTGCCATTGTTGGCGCTCTGGGTCAGTCCTACGATGTGCTGATCCTCGACCGGATGGTTCCAGAGCTTGATGGGCTGTCTGCTCTCAAGGCCTTGCGTCAAGCTAAGATCACGGCCCCCGCGATCTTCTTGACAGCCCTGGATGATGTTGAGGACCGGGTGGAAGGTTTACGCTCAGGTGGGGATGACTACCTGGTCAAACCTTTTGCTTTCACCGAATTGCTCGCCCGGATCGACGCACTTGTCCGGCGTCAGGGTGTGCCAGAGGACACAGCCTCGGAACTCAGCGCAGGTGATATCAGCATCGACCTGCACAAGCGAACTTGTCACCGGCAGGGGCAATCCATCGACTTGAACCCCAAGGAGTTTCTCCTGCTTGAAGTGTTCCTCCGTTCGAAAGGCCGACTACAAACACGGGCGATGCTGATGGAGCAAGTCTGGGATTTGAACTTTGATCCAACCACAGGACTTGTGGAAACCCATATCAGTCGGCTCAGGCGTAAGATCGAGAAGCCGTTTAATGACACGCTGATCCGTACAATCAGGGGCGCAGGCTATGTTTTTGAGCCAGATTAGCGTGCTCTGGAGCCTCTCCACGATACGCCAGACAGTTGGCTTGCTACTCATTTTTCTTGCGATCAAGCTGCTCGCATGGGGCGGAACCTACCTTCTGATCGAGCGGCAAATGTACAATGCGGTGGATGCGCGACTGATCGAACGCATGGACGAGGCAGAGAGAGCACTTGCCGAGGAACGTGCCTTGCCGCCACCTGACGATGGCCAGGTCGCGGAGTTGACCGCGGATGATTGGCCGCCCGGCTTCACAACACGAGAGTCTGAGGGGCCAGGGCCAGAGATGCGCTATCTTTCAAAATACACTCCGCAGGGACAGGTTCTGATTGGAGAGAACACCGAGCGCCAGGACGAGTTGCGCGACATCCTTTCGGCTGGGATGCAGCTAAGTCTGTTCGCAAGTCTGATCGCAGCAATCCTTGCTGGGCTCTGGATGGCCCGACGGGGTCAGGCAAGACTAAGCAAGATCAACGTCGGACTGGCGATGGTGGCGCAGGGGCGTTTGGACACACGTATCACGCTGGATGGCAATGATGATCTCAGCCTGCTGGCGCAAAGAATAGACGCGACGACCTATCGCCTAGAGCAGGCCATGACCCAGATGCAGGTGCAAGCATCCAATATCGCCCATGACCTGCGCACACCATTGGCCCGGCTTCGGGCAAGTGTTGAATCCAGTCTTATCGCCTTAGTTGAAAACAACCGCGCCGTGAAAGCTGACGACCTGGGTGCGGCGCTGGAGCAGATAGACCAACTCAGCGCAACCTTCGATGCGCTGCTCCGTCTGGCGCGGATCCAGAGTGGTACCGGAAGAGATGCTTTCCAACCCGTCGATCTCGGCGAACTGATCCACGAGGTCGCAGAGACCTATCGTCCAGTCATCGAGGAGGCAGGCCAGACACTTGTTCTGGATTGTAACCACACAACGAGTTGCCAAGGTGACCCTAACCTGCTGGCTCAGATGATGGGTAATCTCTTGCAGAATGCCCTGCGGCATGGATCGAGAGGGCAAACCATAACACTATATGTCCACGGACTCCGGATAATTTTGACTGATCAGGGCCCCGGCATTCCCGTTGCTAGTCGAGAGAAGGTTCTGCAACCGCTGTATCAGAGCGAGAAAGTACGCCAAGGACCTGGGTTCGGGTTGGGACTGTCTATGGTTCGGGCGATTGCCGAACTGCATAGTGCAACGTTATCTCTGTCTGATGGGCCTCGAGGGCAAGGTCTGTCAGTTGAAATTGCACTTCCTGGAAACATCGACTCGACGAACTAGACGACGTGCAACCACTGGGTTGACAACCATGCCTGTGCCGAACGGGTCAGGCACCACAGATCCGATGCGTCGATACCTTACGGAATTGTCAACCTCAGGTCAGAGGGATGCAAGTTCAGTCACCTAAAAAAACGACTACCAGAGTTAACCGGCCCGCGAATATGCCAAATCAGGAGCTGCCGATGTCGTTGTCCAGTTTGCTCAGATCGACCGCAGTGGCTGTTGCGACCGTCGCAGAACTCGCTCTTTCGGTGACCAGCTTCGCGGCTGAGTTGGAAACCGTCGCTGCGTCGCCTGACTTCGCCATGAATGGTGTTGCAGTGACACCGGATGGACGCGTCTTCGTGAGCATTCCACAATGGACCAAGAACCGTTCGCCATCCGTAGCTGAAATTCTTCAAGATGGATCGATCGTGCCGTATCCGGGTGGAAAATGGAACGACTTTGACTTCGCCGAGCCGATGGATCGCTTCATGAATGTGAACGCCGTCTATTCCGATGGAGCGGGGTCACTGTGGGTAGTTGACTACGCCGGACCCAACTTTGGCCCATCGATTGACGAGGCTCAAAAGGTCGTGCGGATCGATCTTGCTACGAACACTATATCGCGGGTTTACCGGTTCAATGACGACGTGCTTCCTGAGGGTGCGCGCCTGAATGACGTGCGGGTCGATCCTCGCCGAGGCGTTGCCTATATCTCTGAGTTTGGAGTGGGCGCGATTATTGTTCTGGACATTGAAGTTGGGACGGCATTTCGAGCGCTGGACAAACACTTTTCGACACGTGCGCACCCCGACGTGGTCACGACGTTTTTGGGGCACCCATTCCGCACCGACTTCCTGCACGTCAATGACATCGAGCTAAGCCCGGACGGAGAAACCCTCTACTTCCAGCCCACCGGGGGACCAATCCTCTGGCAGATACCGACCAGGCTCCTTGTGAGACCTGCCGATAACGCGGTTCTTGAGCGACATATCGAGGTCGCGGGCAAGTCCATGACGATTGGCGGGATCACCCGCGACGACGATGGCCGTCTTTATCTCGGTAGCGTTCAAGACAATGCAGTTTGGTTGTTTGATCCGACAACAAGACGGACAAGCCGACTAATACAAGACGATCGCCTGCTTTGGCCCGATGCAATGAGCATTGGCCCAAACGGCTATCTCTATATCCCAGCGCCGCAACTGCGCCTGCTTCCTAAACTCAACGACGGTAGAGATCTGACGCGCGGCAACTTCGCCCTCTACCGGGTCAAGTTGTCCGAGATCAAACGCTAGACCGGCTGTGCCAAAGCCGGGCGACCAACCAATGAGAGAGAAAATCGAAATGAGAACCAACTCGACATTCATGTGGTTTATAATCATGGCCCTTACTGGCGCCGCACAAGCAGAACCGCACAAAGAACTCAGCATCCCTCTCGACTGGGCTATAGCGGCCGCAACCGTAGCCTCTGAAACCTGCAAGGAGATGGGTTTCGATACAACGGTGACTGTTGTGGATCAGCGCGCGCAACCACGCGTTCAATTGATGCGCGAAGGAGCCTTTCCTCACACCGTTGAGACCAGTCGCCGCAAGGCCATAACGGCGGCGTCTCGCCGGGTCGCAACGGCAGCTATAGAAGCAGAAAATGAACACGAAACTACACTGGGCGATGTGTTCAATGAGATTGGTCTCATAACACTGTCTGGCGGCGTCCCGATCCTATATAGCGGCGTAGTAATTGGTGGGATTGGGATTGCTGGTTCCCCTGGTGAGGACGAGAACGGCAAAGAGTTCGATGACATCTGCGCGGAAGCAGGGATTGCCGCAATCGCCGAACGGCTAAACTAGGATGGCATGGCAAGTTCGAACGAGCTCTTTCGGCAACGAGCCCGCAAAGCAATGATGTTTATGCATGGTCAATCCTCGATAGTCTTGAGGCTGCCGCACTCGCCTGAAGTTGCCAGTAGCGCCTTTGTTGAGAGTTATCTCGGCGTTTCAAGTGTACATAGCGGTTCTCTGTTTGCGGCAGTGGCAAGCTAATCGGATCTGATGCCCGCCGGGGTCTTGGTTCTCTTCGAAGTCTGTTTTGCCGCTTCATGATGGCGTTCGGCGCTGATCGTCCAAAGTGTCATTCTTGAGGTTGCCTGTTTTACCACGGCGACCGCTTTGACTGGATCAATCAGCCACCGTCCCGGAGGACATCTGACCCGCCCTCAGGCGAGTATTTGGGTCATTCGCTTTAAGCTTTCACTTCCTCGGTCGCATGGAAGGTCGTGCTGTCTCGCCAGATCCGCAGCATGATCACAGCCAGTTTTCTGGCTGCGGCGACCGCCGCGTGTTTGATGCCTTTTCGTTCACTCAACCGAACGGCCCAGGCACGCAGGGGCGAGAAGCGTCGTACTCGGCTGATCGGTGTGAACCCCGCGGCGTAGAGCAGACGCCGTAGGTCCCGGTCTCCGCACTTACTGATCCGACCTGACCAGTCCGGATTTCAAGACTGGTACCTCTTCGGGGTAGGGTCAAGTAAAGCGCCAAAGTCAGTTACTCGTTTGAAGCGGGCCTTTGGCATCCAGTGTGGCGATGTAAGAAAGGGCGATGAGGGAACCAACGCCGGGGACGGTAATCAAACGTTGTGCGAGATCACTCCTACGCGCGATCTCACGGAGCTAATCTTCCATGGCCTAGGCCGCCGCGCAAAGCGCCTTGTGGATCTGATTAAAGGCGTCTGCCATAAGCTCAATCGCAAGGTCTCTTTGGCCTGCTTCTTCCAACTGGCCTCGGAACCTGCGGCGCTGGCTAGACCGATGGATCGCCGTCATCCGGATGCCGAAGGTCTTGAGCACCTCGCGGACAAGTGCCTCCAAGTCTTTTCGCATCTCGATCAGTCGCTCACATGTGCCGATCAAGACCCGCACCTGCTCCGAGGCTTCGCTGCGGATATGCACTGGGGCGAACCAACCGGTCCTGGCTAGATGCGCGAGACCCTCTGCCTAGCCACGATCCGCCTTGTTGATCCGCCCCGATAGCGCCTTGTGCGCAAGACGTGCATCAATGCAGATGATGGGCATTCCGCGCTTGGTAAGCTATCGCGTCAGCCGAATGGCCATGATGCCGCTTTCGTGCACAACGCGCTCCGCAACTGAGGCGTTCTGAGCGATGAATGCGGTGATCTGATCGGGGTGCGTTTGCATCGTGTCACGGCAAAGGACAGTGCCTCACCGGTCACAACGCAGATCGAAACTTCTTTGACGGATACATCTAAGCCCACATACCGGCACGTGGTCGTTCTCCTTTACGGTTGGATTTGGTGAGGCCGATCCTATCGAACCTCGTCCGCCTAAGGAGATCCACCGCAGGAATTAAACCAGGTCATTGGTGAACGGTCTATAACGTCGACTACCTTTTCAGACTTGTATTTTGGCCACTTCGTCCACGGTCTTGGCTGGAAGAGGCGCAGAATTGATTATGCGTGAAAGCCTCCCGCTGGTGTCACTGCTCCGAGCGATCGGAACGAGTTGGCAAGTCCATTGCCGAGAGGTTGCGCCCAGATCCTGATCACTCGGCTAGGAGGGCGGCCATTTCTTTTAGGGTGGGGAGGAGATCCTCGGGTTGGTGCCAGAGGGTTCGATCGGGGACTAGGAAGTCGACGAAAGGGGCGAGTTTTTGGGCGGCGTCGAGGTTCACGGCGCCTTCGGCGACCACCGGAGTTTCGATCATTTCGGACCACCAGGCGAAGAGATCTGCCTCGGCCAGGTCCTCGCCGCCGAGGCTTCCGGTTTCGGCCACCGGGCCTAGCGCAATGTAGTCGGCGCCCGATTCCGCCAGTGTCATGGCGGTGTGTTTCGAGGCGCCAGCCTCGGCCCCCACGATGGCATCCGCGCCAAGATCCTTGCGCACCGAGCGGACCGGGGTCACGCCGCGCCTGAGGTGCACGCCGTCAAGGCCGAGCGGTTGGACCATGCGGTAGTGCTCGGCGATGACGAGCGGGATATCCGCTTCGTGGCAAACGGGCAGGAGGTGGTTGGCGGCTTGGCGCCAGTCGTCCTCTGGCGCACCGCCGAGATCGAGGCGGAGGCACGCAATGGGCACTGTCGCGATGAGACGAGCGAGATCCGCCGCAAAACTCTCTGGCTCAAGTTGGTCCGGTGTGACGAGGTAAAGGCGGGCTGGGGCAGGGTCGGACATGGGCGCTTACTCGCTACGCGGGACGCGGGGTGGGGCGCCAATCGGGCGGGGCCATCTCGAAGCCCGCGAACTCGAAGCCAGGCGAGACGGTGCAGCCGACCAGCGTGTAGGCGCCCATCGAGGTCGCGGTTTGCCACCAGCCCGCGGGCACGATGCGTTGTGGGCGTTGGCCAGCCGCGATCTCGGGGCCAAGCAGCATCGCCTCGGCATCGTGGCCATTGGGGGAGAGGGTGAGCGACAGGGGCCCGCCGCCATACCAATGCCAGATCTCTGCCGCATCGACCCGGTGCCAGTGGGAGAAATCGCCCGCCTCGAGCAGGTAGTAGATCGCGGTGCCCGAGGCGCGTTCGCCCTCTGGCGCTTCGGCCCGCCAGGTCTCGCGGTACCAGCCGCCTTCGGGATGCGGCTGGAGGTCGAGGGTTTTGATGATCTCCTTGGCAGTCATATGCTCCCCTATCATGGGATTTCGCGACGGAAGAGCGGATTGAAGGGGCGCGCCTTCTTGAGCTCTGGTGGCGGCGGGCGGTTGTTGTAATCGCGAAATAATCCAAAGAGATTTGGAGGTTCTGTGCTGGTGCGCTCGATCACGAAAGCGCCACGATCAATTGCGTAGCTCAGACTCTCAGCGTCCTGCGCGTTTAACGTAAATGTCAGGACTTTTTCGCCATCGCTCCAGCTTATACGCGAGATTGGAATACCTCGGAGAAACATCCAAGTCTTCCCTTTGTAGATGAAGTACAGGTTGAACTGATCTCCGGCCTGCAATTGGCCCGCATCGGTTTTCTCTGGGTCAGCGTAGATCGAAAACGTCTCGCGCTCGCTCTCGGCAGAGGCCGGTGCCGAGACCACTGAGAGCGCTGCGCAGAGCAGCGTTGCGGATAGCCGAACCTTCATGGGCCGAACCCCGGCTGCGCTTGATATTCGGCGCGTGTGATGATGTCCGTCGTCGCCTTCAAATGATCATCCGTCCGTCTGGCCCTTTGGGCATCAAAAGACTGGCAAGGATGGCTCCGGTGAGTGCGCCGCCGAGATGGGCCATCCATGCAGCTGCGCCACCTGATACCATCACCATGACCACGTTCAAACCGGCAAAGAAGAAAAGGGACGTCAGATAGCGGCTCCACGGTCCGGTTGTCCTGATCAGATACAAAGCCTCCCAGAGTTTGCCCACGCCCAAGAGGCCGTAAATGGCGCCGGATGCACCGACCAACAGCCCGCCGGTGCCGGGAGGGGCGGCGTGGGCGAGGGCGCCGACCACGCCGGAGAGCAGGTAGATGATCAGCCACCGAAACCCGCCGATTTTGCGGCAGAGCGCCGGGGCGATCAGAAGAAAAAGGGTGATGTTTGCGGCGGCGTGGAACGGGTGCGCGTGGAGGAATTGGTAGCTGACCAACCGCCAGTCGGGGGCCTGGAGGGTGCGAATGCCATCGGTCAGGTCCTGGAAGGCGAAGGTCTCGATCAACGGACCACGGAGCAGATCCCCGCGAATGATCGCGATCTCTAAGCCGGTGAACGCGAGAAGGACCAGCCAGCAGATGAGGGTGGAGCGTCGGGTGCGACGCTCCTCATGCTCGATCAACTCAGGCTTTGCCTTTGTAGATGTCGATCAGCTTGTTCAGCATGGCGATGGCATCCTCGCGGGGGCGTTGGAATGTGTTGCGCCCAATGATCGAGCCGTTGCCGCCACCGTCGCGGATCGCGCGGGCGTCGTCATAGACGCTGTCGGTGCCTTTCTTTGACCCGCCCGAGAAGACGATGATCCGACGCCCATTGAAGGCGGCTTTGACGCAGTCGGCGACCCGCTCG
>JBCDAS010000205.1:0-7971 GCA_039185235.1 Pseudomonadota bacterium | reverse complement strand
GCGTCATGGCATCCGCCAACCAAGCCTCGAGCCACTATCCCCATAGCACCAAAAGCCGCCCGCGCTTTCCTCCTTGTCAGATTTATCGCCGCTGCAGCTCACGCTGACAGCAGCCACAAACCTTAGACTTTGCTGCCATTCGGATCACGCAATGGTATGACTGCTTTCGCAGGTTTTTCGCGAGAGAGATCCTTGGGCACCGAGACTTTACGAAGCAGCGCGTAAATCGATTGTTTTTAGTGACCCCTAATACTAGTTAGAGTTTGTTGGTAAGTTGTGTTACGGTCCGACCGCCGACGAAGAAAGCGCATTAAGCTGGGTGTTCTTAACTCCCAGAATAATCTGATCAAACCAACCTTAAGTGATTTCAAGGGGGACATGTTTTGCTACTAAGGTGAGGCCCCGAATTTTGGGAAGGCTCGGGTCGAAGAAGCGGTCGTGGCCACAGGATGTCAAGATCCCGATTGACCCAGTAAGTTTATATAAAACAACCCATTAGACAAGCCGCCGCAAACATCGTCGTGAGCGAGCAGGTGAAATCCAAGACGGAAGATACAATGAACCAGAAGACTCAACTGTCCAAAGCGCGTGTCAGAGACGCCTGCGCTGATCCGAGGCCGCTGCAATGAGGGTCTCAGCTGCAGTAGCAACCGCTTTGATAATCGCATCGAGCACCTCAGGGTGCGTCGCTATCGCTGCAGGTGCCGTGGCTTATGCCATCGCGGAAGAGGAAAAGGCGCAGGCCGAAAGGCAAGAGCGGTACGAGGCCCAGTTATCACTTTGCGAAGCAGGAAACGAGGATGCTTGTGTCACTGCATCAACCATCAAGAGTGAAATCGATGCGATAGCCGCACGTGAAGAAGAATCTAGGCAACAGTTGTACGAAAGCGCTGGTTCGGAGTAATGGCCCCTGAAAGTGGCCCACCAATTCGGATAGATAATCTGGATTTGCGGCGTGCGATTGGGTCAAACAATCTGGTTAGGAGTTCCGATCCAGTGAATGGGTTTCCTGGCGAACGGTTCATGACAGGATGGGTGTGGCCGAGATCAGTAGGCTTAGGCGGCTCGAAGACGAGGACGGAAACCTGAAGCGGTTTGTGGCTGCCCTCACACTGGACAAGACCACGCCTCAGGGTAAGCCATGAGCGCGCCATTTGATCTTACCCCACGGTTAGGGCCGGTTTGGTCAGGAATCTTCCGGTTGTCCTTAAGTGTTGAGCGGCAGCGCGGAGACCGTAAGAGTCTCAAGCGCTGGCACGGTGTTTTTCATCAATAACTCCGTCGGTGGCGAGTATCCGAGCCCCGAGTGTGGGCGCGTGGTGTTGTAGTTACTGCGCCATTGGCCGATTTCCTCGGGGCCTGTCTCAGGTCAAACAAGATCGGTTTTAGCTCATCGGGCAATTTGCCTGCACTCCAGACGAACGTCCTCCTAAGGCATTTCTCGGACCTTCGAACGTTGTGCAAAACCTGATAACTTGGGCTCGAGCGCTAAATCGCTTCGCGATACAGGCTCTGTGTTTTTGGCGTTGCGCTGACCCGGGATTTCTTTCGCGGTTTTCGAGGTCGGGTTTGTGCTGTTGGTCGAGGTGATCTTGCCTCGATCGACAGAGGACTTTCCGATGACTATTCAGCACCCTACACCGACTGTACCCCTACGTGCGCGCATGATCGCGACTATGTTGGCACGCGGTCTTAGCCCTGCATCTCAAACCAGCCACCTGCGCGCTTGCAAGCGATTTGCGGCCTGGCTCGGGCGCTCGCCGGAGACAGCGACACCGGATGACGTGAAGCATTTCCAACAGCATCTTATCGAGAGCGGGACAAGTATCTGCACCCGTAACCAGACGATGACTGGGGTGAAATTTCTGCTCCGGGTCACCCTGCGGCGGCACGATCTGGCGACCGAGGTATTTCACCTCAAAGAACCGGTGAAGGTGCCGCTTGTGCTGAGCCGCAATGAGGTCAAACGCCTTCTGGCTATGGCTCCGAGCATCAAAGCAAGGGCAATGTTGTCGCTCGCCTATGGATGCGGCATGCGCGCGGGAGAAGTTGTCCGGCTGAGGGTCAGCGATATCGACAGCGCCCAAAATATCATCCGCATCGAGCAATCCAAGGGGCGTAAAGACCGGAACGTCATGTTGCCCACGGATATTCTCGGTCAGTTGCGCGCGTGGTGGAAGGATCGGCCCACCAGTCAGCATAAGGGCATCGCACCGAGTGACCGCCTGCTCTTTCCCGGTTATAATGGAAAGCATCTCTCCGCCCGCCAGATTTCTCGGCTGTTCAAGGCGTCGGCGCGGGCGGCGGGCATCATCAAACCGGTCACGCTGCACACGTTGCGCCACTCGTTTGCGACGCATCTTCTGGAAAGCGGCGTCGACATCCGGGTCATTCAGGCGCTGCTCGGGCATACCAAACTCACCACGACGGCGCGTTATGCCAGCGCTGCGACCGGCCTGATCTCGGCGGTAGAGAGCCCGCTCGACGATCTGACCGCGTCGAAGCGCAAGAAGGGCAGGAAAGGCGCTCCATAAGCCGCCTTGCCTCAGCCGCGGCTGGCGGTTGCCGATATCTTCCGCGCCCATGGTGCTGCGTGGCGGGCCAAGAACGCAGGACACATCCGCCTCGACCAGTTGAAGGCGATCTCGGCCATCGAGCGCTGCCGCACGGCGGTGCTCGGCGGCCATGTCGCGCGATGTGAAGACTGCGCGCATGAACACATCGCCTACAACTCTTGCCGCAATCGCCATTGCCCCAAATGCCAGGCAGGTGCGGCCAAGGCCTGGCTTGCAGCACGTGAAGCCGAACTTCTGCCCGTGCGGTATTTCCACCTGGTCTTCACGCTGCCAAAGCCGCTTGCGGACATCGCGCGTACCAACAAGCGGGAGATCTACAGCCTTCTGATGCGGGCAAGTGCGGACACGGTGATCAGGATCGCCGCCGATCCCAAGCACCTTGGCGCGCAGATCGGTGTCACCTCTGTCCGGCACACCTGGGGCTCGGCGATGACGCATCATCCGCATGTCCACATGATCGTGCCGGCTGGCGGCCTGTCTGTCGACGGAATCAGGCGGATCGCCTGCCGCAAGAATTTCTTCCTCTCCGTCCGGGTTCTGTCCCGCCTTTACCGACGCCTCATTCTAGAAGGCCTGGCCAAGCTGCACAAAGCCGGGAAGCTGCATTTCTTCGTCGATTATGCCGAGCTGGTTGATCTTGCGGTCTTCGACGCGTTCCTGCAACGGCTCCGCAAGGTCGACTGGGCTGTGTATGCTGAGGAACCCTTCGCCGGACCAAAGACCGTGCTGGCCTATCTCTCCCGATACACCCACCGTGTCGCGATCTCGAACAGCCGCCTGATCCGCATGGATGACCAGGATATCACCTTCCGCGTCAAGGATTACCGCGTCACCGGACCCGGTCGGCACACCACAATGACCCTGCAGACGGACGAGTTGATCCGTCGGTTCCTGATCCATGTCTTGCCCAATGGCAAGCGTCGCATCCGCCACTACGGACTCTTCGGAAACGGCGTTCGTGCCGCCAGTATCGCCAGAATCCGGGATCTGCTTGGGGTAGAGCGGGCGCGCGCTCGTAGGGACGCTGGTGACGATACCGTTGCGCCCTGCCGCGTCCTTGCGCTGCCATGCACGTGTTGCGGGGGCCGGTTGATCATCGCCGAGACCATCGCTCCGGGACAGCATCCCAAAGCGCCGCCACGAGCAGCGAGGGCTGCTGCATGAGACACGCGTCACAGATCGGAGTTCCTACCACCGCCGCCCGCAGCACTGGTGGCGACCAGACCGGTATGCCAGCCATCCAAGTGGTCGAGATGCAAAAGCCATCAATAGTCGCGGACGACAAGCGATCTTGATCAAAGCCCGCGAAACCACAGCCACAGCCAACGGCAAGAGACCACTCGCCCAAACATGCCCAGCAGAAACCACGGCAATCAACCGCTTCAAATCCCCACAGATCCGGCCAGCCCGCCCAATCCCGACCCCGCGACTTCATGCTTGAGCGCTTCTCGGACGCGAGACAAAACCGGACAACACTCAAACGTCGTGCATCGCGTCCGAGAAACCTGCATCAAAGCTGGCATCCAGGGGCAGTCTCAGATCCAGAGGGCCTCAGTCATGGCTTCTTCGGCTTCTCGCCCACCGGACCACCCGCCTTCTTCCAGCCGCCGAAGCCGTCTGAGATGTGGGAGACGTTCTCTAGCCCCATCTCTTGCGCGACCTTGGCCGAGAGGGCCGAGCGCCAGCCGGAGGCGCAGTAGAAGACGAATTTGTTGCCGGTCTGGAACTGCTCCTTAGCATAGGGGCTCTCGGGGTCGATCCAGAATTCCAGCATCCCGCGCGGGCAGTGAAAGGCGCCGGGGATCATGCCCTCGCGTTCCAACTCACGGGGGTCTCGGAGGTCGACAAAGGTCACCCCCTCGGCCCCGTGCTGATCCAACAGCTCTGCTGCGGGCGCGTGGGCCACCTCTTCATTGGCCGCCGCCACCATGTCTTTGACTTTCTTCATCCCGCTTCTCTGCATCTGTTTGTTTGAACGTATCGTTTCTCACATCCCCATCGCCGACGCCATGGCAATCTCCCCTGATCCAAAACGACAGACGGCCAGGAGCTGACATGACCGAAGACGCTGAGACCCCGCAGAAACCAGAGAGCATGAATGATCAGGACCTCGATCACGCCCAGGGCGGGCTTTCGATCAATGTGGGGCGCCTCACGGATCTCAAACCGAAAACCGAGGCATTCATAAACTACGATGACGGCGGCGGCGCCCTCAAACCGAACACGCATGTGATGGAGCCGGGCCCGAATGAGGAAGAGCTGATGGCCATCAAACCTCGCTCCAAGCTGCGCTGAGCTCGCGCTATTTTGAACTGGCGGGGCAAACGTCCCGCCATTGCTCAACCGAATGACCGATTAAGCTTTTCGCGAGAACACCATCTTCTGGTGACAGAGCTTCTCCTTCGGCCCATGCCAGGCATAGGCGAGCAGCGCGGGTTCGGTATCGCTCACGGTGATCCGGTGCATTCGCCCCGGCGGGTTGAAGATCAGCGAGCCTGGGGCATAGACCCCATCATCGTTTTCGCTGACCGAGCCTGAGAGCGTATAGTAGCTCTCCGTCACCCCGTCATGGCTATGGGCAGGATAGGTGCATTTCGGGGCAAACAGCACCATGCCCAGGATCACTTGCTCGGACAGGACCGGGCCCGTGGGGCCCGCGATCTCGGCATAGGCGTATTTCTTGGCCAAGCCGCGGGGCACTTTCTCATAGCCATAAAGCCAGCGCATCTGGGGCAGCACGGTCTCGATCGCCCGGATGATCGAACTGGTCGCCTCGCGCCGCCCATTGTCGATGGCGCGCTTGAGATGGGCGGTCACGGGCTTGTCGACCGGCTCTTCCAGCTCGACCAATGGGTTGGCTTCTATCAGCCGGTTGATCGCCTCGCGCACTTTGGTCTGATGGGACCGGATCTTGGCGCTGCCACCCGCTTTGCCGCGGCGGTAGAACTCATGGAACTCACGCAGGAGATAGATGTAATCCGGGTTATCCGCCAGTCGGCTTTCTTTGGTCATCCTGCGCCTCCGCTTCGGCCGCAATCGTGGCCAGTCGCTCCAATGCGATCTCATAGGATCTGCGGCGTTCAGCGTAGGCGATATGCCCCGTGTGTTTCGCCGCGAATTCTCGTCGCAGGACAAGGGCTTCGGCGGGTTTGAGGGCGCCGATCTCGCAAATGCTGGTCTTAATCCCAAAGACAACCGCCCCGGTCTGGGGCAGACGCGTCAGGGTCTGGCGTTCGGTGCGCAGGTAAATCCCATCCTCGGGATTGGCATCGGCTGCCAGTTTCTCGTTCTCACCCAGTGGCAGATGCAGCTCGCAGGTTGGGTGGATCAGCCAGTTGACCCGGACCATGGAGCGCTCGGGCCGGATCGCCTCGAACAGACGGTTGACCCGGCGCGCCAGGGTCTCGTCATATTCCGCCACCGGCGCATGGATCGGAGTGAGCGGCCGCCCGATCTTCTCGCTGAGCGACCAGCGCGAGGGGAAGCACAGCAACGCCGCGCGCAGCGCATACTCCCCGCTTGCCGCATCGGGGAGAAGCACGCAGAAATCATCGGCAACAAGCGCGCCCAGCGTCTCTAACGGCCGGGCCGGATCACAGCAGATCTCGACCCCGTCGGGCCGCGTCACTCGCGCGCCGTCAATCGCATAGCCGATCCGGTCTCGCAGATTATCAAGCGCAAAGTCATAAAGTTCCGCCACCGCCGTCTCAGCCGCGGGCTCGATCTGCAGCACGATATCGCGCCGGTCCCGGATCAGCTCCGCCCGATAGGCCATCTGGGCGGCGAAATCCGGGTCAATCGGCGTCCACTCGGCCAGATCCAGCGGGCTCAAACCCGGCGGATGGGCGGTTCTTGGGTCCATGAAAGGCGTATAGGGCGCATGGTCGAGCAACCAGGGCGGCATCACACACGCCCTGACTTCGAATAATGAAGCAGGTTAAACGCCGACAGCTCCCGGCTCACCGGGCGCCAGGCCTGCATAAAGCCCATCCAGTCCAGCCCTGCCCCCCGCGCGATCTGCTCCAAGGGCGCCTTGCCATCGATCTGTGCGATCAGCGGGGCCGTTTGGCGTGGCAGGCTGATGCGATACTCCAACCCTTCGCAGGTCAGGCTAAACCCACCCTTTGCCTTCACCTGCTGCGCCAGGGCAAGCGGGGCAACGCCGCGCAGATGTGCCACCGCCTGGGGCTGGCGGCCTGTGGCAGTCACTGAGGCCTCCCGCCCCGCCCGGACCGCATAGGCGATATGGGTCTTCATGGTGCCCGAGATCTGCTCGGCCAAACTGGCCCGCACCAACGGATCAAGCTTCGCCAAACGCGCCTTGAACGCATCTGAGCGCGGCAGATACCGCGCCGGATCATAGCGCCCATACTCCACAAACGAGACCAGGCCCAGATCCGCCCGCCCCAGCGCCTCGGCAAGCGCGCGAACAGTGTAGGGCCGATCCCGGCTGTGGAGCAGCAAGTCATAAAGCCCTGCATCCCCGTCCTTGTGGTCTCCCAGCAAGGGATTGCGCCGGAAGGGATGGATCGGAGGGAGTGTCTCCAACACCTCCCGCGCCAGGGCAACCTGCATCTCCGGCGTGTCTCCGTCGAACAGCGCGCCAAAGCCTTCCTGCAATGGATAGACACCGCTCCGGCCCAGCGGTGCATAGACCATCAGCCCAATTCCCCCCTCGGGCGCCAAAGCCTCCGACAGCGCCCGGAACCCTTGGTCGGGATCGGGCAGATGATGCAGGACCCCGCAGCAATCGATATAGTCAAAGGGCCCAAGCTCGGGCGCAGTCAGCAAATCTCCGGTGAGAAACCGGATATCGCTCAAGCCGCGCGCCGCCGCCCGCGCCTCGGCAATCGCCCGGCTCGCCTCGGAGAGGTCCAGATAGGTGATCTCCGCCTGGCACCCCAGATCGCTCAGCTTCTGGGCCAACATGATCAACCCATCACCGGTGCCACCCCCAGCGACCAGCACCTTGAAAGCCTGGCGCCAATCGCGCTGCCCTGAGAACAGGAAATGGTCGATCTCGAGCGGATGCGACGGCGATCCCTCGATCAGCCGAGCCGCCTCGTCAGCCGGGTCGCGGGCCGGATAGGGATAGGTCTCGTATTGCCGTTTCACCGGGTCCATGCTCGCCGTTCTCCGACCCACGACGGCCAAGGTCAAGGGGAGCCGGAGGGGCAAATGACCCGTTTGCGACACGACCATGTCTCAAAAAGCCTTGCGGCACCCCGCCAAGACCGGCAGCGTGTTTTCACTGACTTTGGAGAGCGCCCATGAACAAGCCATCCACTTTCTCGGTCGAGACCCGCCGCGTTGACCCGACCCGCCGCGAGGCCCGGGCGATCGACCCCACTCTCCGCCCCGATGGCACGCCGCTCGATCCCGATCGCGCCGAGAT
>JBCDAS010000204.1:0-8005 GCA_039185235.1 Pseudomonadota bacterium | reverse complement strand
TGCGCGCCAGGCAGATGGTGCCGTGATAGCGAGCATGGGCGAGACGACGGTGCTTGCCACTGTGGTCTATGAGAAGAAGCCTAAAGTGGGCCTCGATTTCTTCCCGCTGACCGTCCACTACCAGGAAAAATACTACGCCGCCGGCAAGATCCCGGGCGGCTTTTTCAAGCGCGAAGCGAAACCGACTGAGAAGGAAGTTCTCACCTCGCGCCTGATCGACCGACCGATCCGCCCGCTCTTCGTGCCGGGCTTCAAGAACGAGACTCAGGTGATCGTCACGGTCATGAGCCATGATCTTGAGAATGATCCGGACGTGCTGGGCATGATCGCAGCCTCTGCCGCGCTGACCATCTCAGGCGCACCTTTCATGGGCCCGATCGGCTGTGCCCGTGTGGGTTTCGTTGATGGCGAATACACGCTGAACCCAGCTGTCGACGACATGCAAAAGCTGATGGACAATCCAGAGCAGCGTCTGAACTTGGTTGTCGCCGGCACCAAAAACGCGGTGATGATGGTGGAATCGGAGGCCTACGAGCTCTCCGAAGAAGAGATGCTCGGCGCTGTGACCTTCGGCCACGATGCCATGCAGCCCGTCATCGACGCGATCATCTCGCTTGCGGAAGACTCGGCGAAAGAGCCGTTCGACTTCCAGCCGGATGACAACTCCGAGCTCTATGGCAAGATCAAAGGCCTCGGTGAAGCTGCCATGCGCGCAGCCTTTGCAATCACCGACAAGCAAGAGCGTCAGGCGGCGATCTCTGCCGCGCGTGATACGATCATCGCAGGCCTCAGCGAAGAAGATCTGGCGGCTGAGAGCGCCGTCAAATCCTGCTTCAAGGCGCTTGAATCCGAAGTGCTTCGCGGCGATGTGATCGCCACTGGCAAGCGGATCGATGGTCGGGACCTGACGACCGTGCGCGCGATCGAATGCGAGGTCGGGCTTTTGCCACGGACCCATGGCTCGGCGCTCTTTACCCGCGGTGAGACCCAAGGCCTGTTGGTGACCACGCTCGGCACGGGCGACGATGAGCAGATCATCGATAGCCTCGAAGGCGATTGGCGCGAGCGGTTCTTGCTGCACTACAACTTCCCGCCCTACTCGGTCGGTGAAGCCGGTCGCATGGGCCCTCCGGGACGCCGTGAGGTTGGCCACGGGAAACTCGCCTGGCGCGCGCTGCAAGCAGTGCTCCCGGCAGCTACGGACTTCCCATACACGATCCGCCTGGTCTCGGAGATCACCGAGTCGAACGGGTCCTCCTCGATGGCAACCGTCTGCGGCGGCTCGCTCTCGATGATGGATGCGGGCGTGCCGCTGAAGGCGCCTGTGGCCGGTGTCGCGATGGGTCTGATCCTGCAGGAAGACGGCCAATTCGCGGTCCTGACCGACATCCTGGGTGATGAAGACCATCTCGGCGATATGGACTTCAAGGTGGCTGGAACCGAAGCCGGCGTCACCTCGCTGCAGATGGACATCAAAGTGGCTGGGATCACGCCGGCGATCATGCAACAGGCCCTGGCGCAAGCCAAGGATGGCCGGATGCACATCCTGGGCGAGATGGCGAAAGCCCTGACCGAAGGCCGGACTGAGTTCTCCGCCCACGCGCCACGGATTGAGACCATGCAGATCAACCCGGACAAGATCCGTGAAGTGATCGGCTCGGGCGGCAAGGTCATTCGCGGCATTGTCGAGGAGTCTGGCGCCAAGGTCGACATCAACGACGAAGGCATCATCAAGATCGCCTCGCCAGATGCGGCCTGCATCAAGAAAGCCTATGACCTGATCCACGCGATCGTGGCGGAACCCGAAGTTGGTATGATCTACACCGGCAAAGTCGTGAAGATCATGGATTTCGGCGCCTTCGTGAACTTCTTTGGCAAGCGCGATGGGTTGGTCCACATCTCGCAGATGACCTGGGAACGGGGCGCGAACCCGAAGGACCTGGTAAAAGAAGGCCAAGAGGTGAAGGTCAAACTCATGGGCTTCGATGATCGCGGCAAGACCCGTCTTTCGATGAAAGTTGTGGACCAGGAGACCGGCGAAGAGCTCAAAAAGCCGGAGAAGGAAGACAAGAAAGAACAGCCTGCAGAGGGCTGACTTTCTAGTCGTATCGTATTGAGAGCCCGGCGGTTTGCGCCGGGCTTTTTCTTTGCTTGTGGCAGCACTCGCGCGGGTTAATCTGTGCAAATGAAGCGCGTGAAGATCGGATGTGGAGCAGGGTTTGCAGGCGATCGCTTTGATGCCTGCCTGCCGGTGATCGACGCCCTTGCTCAGCATCCAGGTCCGCGTTACCTGATGTTTGAGGTTCTGGCAGAGCGGACGCTGGCCCTGGCCCAACAGGCTCGAGTCAAGGACCCTGCGCTGGGCTATTCGCCGTATCTGGGTCACTACATCTCGCGCGCCCTTGGACCGGCGCTTGCGTCCGGCGTGCGGATCGTCTCGAATGTGGGGGCGGCGAACCCTGTTGCGGCGGCGAACAGAGTGCAGGATCTGGCGCGAGAGCTTGGTCTGCCTGTGCCCCAAATCGCTGTAGTGCTCGGCGATGACCTGACCGCAATCATGTCCGAAGAAGAGATCCGTCAAGCCCCAACTATGGAAGGCACCGACTTGAGCAGGCGCCCCTTGATTGCCGCGAATGCCTATCTTGGGGCGAGATCGGTTGCAGCTGCCCTAGCGACGGAGGCGGAGTTGGTTTTGGTCGGGCGCACCACTGATAGCGCGCTCGCACTCGGTCCTCTGATCCATGAGTTCGGATGGTCTGAGGACGACTGGAACCGCTTGGCCGCGGGGGTTATCGCCGGGCATCTGCTGGAATGCGGTGCTCAGGTAACCGGGGCCTACTTCGCCGATCCAGGCTTCAAAGACGTTCCCGACCTCGCACGTGTTGGTTTTCCGGTTGCCGAAGTCTCCGAGGATGGGTCGATAACGATCACCAAACCCGGTGGAACAGGGGGCTGCGTCACGGCTGCCACGGTCACCGAGCAACTGCTCTACGAGATGCACAATCCTGCCGCCTATCTGACCCCGGACGTGACCGCGGATATCACTCAGGTCCGCCTTTCAGAAGCGGGGCGAGACCGGATCCAGGTTGCGAGCGTGCGCGGTCACCCGGCGCCAGAAACGCTCAAGGCCACGATCTGTGTCGAGAATGGCTGGATGGGGGAGGCTGAGATCTCTTACGCCGGGCCGAATGCTCTGGCCCGTGCGCGATTGGCGGGAGAGGTCGTGGCCGCGCGGCTTGTGATGCAGGGCGTCAATCAAACCCCCCGGGTCGAGGTGATCGGCGCTGGGTCAGTACTGACCGGCGGTGCGCCTGGCGAGGCTCCGCCCGATGGCGACTACCGGGCCCGGATCGCTCTGCTATCAGAAACCCAAGACCACGCGCAGATGGTCGCGGACGAGGTCCTCTCGCTGCTCTGCTCAGGTCCCGCCGGTGGTGGTGGCGTACGCAGCCATGTTACCCCTCAGATGGCCACGGCATCCATCCTGGTCCCCCGCGCCCGGGTTGAGGCCGAAGTCGAGATCGTCGAGATCTCGCCATGAAAGTGCCGCTCCACCAGATAGCCCATGGCCGTGCTGGCGACAAAGGCAATGTCTCCAACATCTCAGTCATCGCCTATCAGGTCGAACACTGGCCCCTTATCCTAGATCAGGTGACGGCAGAGCGGGTTTTGGACGTCTTTCATCCGCTCGGCGCAACCTCGGTCGATCGCTATGAGTTGCCTCTCCTTCATGCGCTCAACTTTGTCATCCATGATGCGCTGCAAGGCGGTGTGAACGCCTCGCTCAGCCTGGATCGTCACGGCAAGACGCTGTCTTTCAAGCTTCTCGGTGAGGTGATGGTGGATTTGCCGGACGAAAAGGGCTGACGACCCGCCTGACCTATGGTTAGGTTTGGTGCATGACTGAAACTTTTGACTACATCATCGTTGGCGCTGGTTCTGCTGGCTGTGTACTGGCGAACCGCTTATCCGCAGATCCCGGAACGACTGTGTGCATTCTGGAGGCGGGACCGTCTGACTGGAATCCGCTCATCCACATGCCGGTCGGCTTCATGAAGCTGATGAAGAACCCGACTTATAACTGGCTCTACAAGACCGAACCATCCGATTGGACCGGCGGGCGAAGTGTGGATATCCCGCGCGGTAAGACGCTTGGCGGCTCTTCCTCGATCAATGGCTGTATCTTCAACCGTGGAACGCCAGGCGATTTCGACCATTGGGCGCAACGGGGCAATCCGGGCTGGGGTTACGCAGATGTGCTGCCCTATTTCAAATCGCTGGAGAGTTTCGAGGGCGAGGATCCTGATGACAGGCGGGGCAAGGACGGCCCGCTTCGTGTCACGCCGACGGATTGGCGCCACCCTTTGGTTGAGGCGTTCATGGAGGGTGCAGAGACCCTCGGGATCCCGAAGAACCCCGACTATAATGGCAAGACGCAAGAGGGGACGTCCTACACCCAGCGAACCATCGTGCAAGGCCGGCGCCAGAGTGCGGCAAAGGCATTCCTCACCCCGGTAAAGTCTCGCAAGAACCTTGACGTGCGCACAGGCGCCCATGTCTCTGGGCTGGCCTTTGAGGGCAAGCGTTGCGTGGGCCTGCGCTACCACCAAGGCGGGCCGGATGGGTATTGGAAAGATCTCCGAGCCAGTCGCGAAGTCATCCTTTCCGGCGGGGTGATCAACTCGCCGCAACTCTTGCAACTGGCGGGGATCGGAGATCCAGACCATTTGGCCGAGATCGGCGTCGAGACCCGGCATGCCTTGCCGGGCGTGGGCCAGAACCTGCGCGATCACTTTACGCCACGATTCACGGCGCGCGTGAAGAATTCCGACACGCTGAACGAGCGGGTGCACGGCCTGAATCTGATGATGGAGGCCGCGAAATGGGCAGTCAAACAACCATCTGTTCTGGGGAATGCCTCGACGGTTTGCTATGCCTTCGCCAAGTCTGACCCAGCGCTCGAGGTCAATGATCTGCAGATCACCTTCATGCCCGCGAGCTATAAGGAGGGGCATCAATCAACCCTAGATGACCTGCCAGGAATGACGGTGGCCGCATGGCAGCAGCGCCCGGATAGTTGTGGGACGGTGAAAGCCCGGTCTTCGGATCCGTTCGAGAAGCCCGTGATTGATGCGAATTACCTGGGCGAAGAGAGCGACCGCCGGGTTCTGCTTGCTGGGCTGAAAATGGCCCGTCAGCTTCTAAGGACCAAACCGATGGAGCCCTATTTTGCCGGTGAGATTTATCCGGGGGACGGTGTTGTGACTGATGACGAGTTGCTGGACACCGCCCGGCAACGCGGGACAACGGTCTTTCATATGATGGGCACCTGCCGCATGGGTCCAGAGGGCGATCCAACTTCGGTCGTCGATCACGAATTGCGGGTGCGTGGGGTCGCTGGTCTGCGCGTCGTCGATGCCTCGATCATGCCTACGATGCCAAGTGCCAATACGAACGCAGCGACCCTGATGATCGCTGAGAAGGCCTCTGCGATGATCCGAGCGGCCCAGACAGAACCTGCTTGAAGCTGGGCTCGGTCGGAATACAGGTTAAACGGATTTCGTGAGATCTGATCGGGTCAGTCAGATCTTCTTTCTCTGGAGACAGAGGTAGCCCGCGACGCTTCAGCGAAGCTTTTTCACCGAGGCGATCTTTGGGTTGAGCTTGTAGCCTGTGTTCGGCCGAAAGAACTTGAACTCGCTTGCAACAACTCCGGCCGGGTTGGCGATGGATACGTCATTCGTTGGCTTCATCTTCAAAAAGCTCATCCCGGCGCCTTGTGCCTGGTCCAGATCATTTTCCGCGAGTTCTGTTGCGCTCGCTTCGGTGGTTTTGTCCTTATCGCTCATGACTGTGTTCTCCTTTGCGCTGCACTCCGATCTTAAAAGCATCTGGGCCAGATGATCCGGGTGGCGACTGCAACAAATTCTACGCGCTGCTTCAGACGAGCCCTTGGCGGGCCAATCGAGCGGCAATCTCTGCCTGAGCGGCTTTGATCGTGTCGAGGATCTCTGGGCCAGAGAAGTCAGCATCCTCGTGGAAAACCCGCTCTCGAAACGATACATCCGCTTCGGCATTGGCGAAGATTTCTTCTGCTTCAGTTCCCAAAATCATCAGCTCGTTGGGCGATAGCCTGAGCGGCCCATTCTGGCCTATCTGGACATCGACGGCCAGTGGACTGCCGTTGCGGCACCAATCCTTCAGCTGCGCGTTGATCTTGGCTGCACTCGCGACTTCGAGAGTGGGAACAGCTGGTAGGATCTGGTTGCCCGTCGAAAGACTATCGAGCGCATTCAAGATATCGGCTTCGGAGAGATCCAAATCGCTTAGCAATGTGGCAACTGGGCATGGGCCGCTGGAAAGCACATCGAGCACTCCGCGCGTTGCGGCGTTATCGAATTTGAGCCTGCCCGCGGCGGTTCGCGCTTCGAACTGGGCGCTCTCCGCCGGTTCCGGCGCGGTTATCCAGGCATCTCGCATCAATTCGGGATAAGGAGCTTTGACCGGGTCGCGAAGGTAAAGATCGATCCGGAAAGCCGTGTTGCACAATACGTCAATTGCTGTGTCTCGGAGCAGAGGGTTCTCCAGCCCCTCAAGCCCTGCGCGCTGAGCGGCTTTCAAACAAAAGTCCTCGCGGAAGCGCTCATAATTGATCTGCGCGGCGAAGGAGAGATCACGCCGGGCCATCTCGCCCTTGAGATCCGCAGACCAGATCGGTGCCCAGTAATGGTTCAAATACTCATGTGGGAAATAGTCAGATGAAAAGCGCGACAGGAGACCCAAGAAGTCCTCTATCCGCTCCGCAGCGACCACCGGTGCGCCCGCTTTGGCCAAAGCCTGGATCTGGTCGAGCGCTTCCTTGAAGCATTCCGATGGTGTTCCATCGACTTGATCGCCAAAGATCCGGATCAGATGTTGCAAGCCCATCCGGTCCGTCCATCCGGGCATCGAGTTGTAGCCAACCGCAAACACCCCGCCCGGTGCAAGCGAGCGGGCCGCAAGGTCGAGCACACGTGTTCGATTTTCGGGGCTAACCCAAGCGATCACACCCTGGCAGGTGATGTAGTCGAACTCCTCCGGCATGCGGGCCAGTGCGTCTTCGAACGTGCCTTGACGCAGCTCGACATTGCTGATGCCCAACGCTTTGGCGAATGTCTGGCCGCGCTGGATATGCTCCTCCATCGCGTCGAGGCCAATGAACTGGCCTTCTGGATAAGCGGCCGCGATCGAAGCCAGTGTGATCCCATCACCGCAGCCGATATCAAGGAGCCGGATTGGCCCGCGCACAGGAGGAGGCCGCCGCCCGCCGCGTCGCAGGATATGTGCGATCCAAGCAGGCGAGAACTCGAAGTTGATCGATGTTGGATAGGCTGAACCGGTGACATAGCCGTCTAGGTTTGCCGACCCCATGTCAGGACGCCTGGCTCAGGGTTCGCCGAACGGCGTCTTGCCAAAGAGCGTAGCGCGCCGTTGCGAGATCGGGGCCAATTGCCGGTTCAAACCGCCGGTCTCGGGACCAAGTTTCAGCAAATCCTGTCTGGTCCGGATAGATCCCCGCTTTCATGCCTGCAAGCCAAGCAGCCCCAAGCGCTGTCGTCTCGGCCACAACGGGCCGGTCGACCGGGGCTTGAAGAATGTCGCTGAGGAATTGCATCGTCCAATCGCTCGCGGTCATCCCCCCGTCGACCCGAAGGACGGTTTCGCTGCTGCCACCGCCGTCGCGGCGCATCGCCTCCAGCAGGTCGCGGGTCTGGAACCCAACGCTTTCAAGCGCCGCTCGCGCGAACTCGGCTGGTCCCGAGTTGCGTGTGAGGCCGAAGACAGCTCCCCGGCATTCGGCATCCCAATAGGGCGCGCCGAGGCCAGTAAAGGCTGGCACGATGGTCAGCGTCTGCTCGGGATCCGACTGCTCCGCCAAATTCTGCGTCTCGCCTGCCTCTCGGATCAGACCCATCGCGTCGCGCAGCCATTGCACGACCGCGCCTGCGATGAAGATCGAGCCTTC
>JBCDAS010000203.1:0-8007 GCA_039185235.1 Pseudomonadota bacterium | reverse complement strand
CATGCAAGCGCGCTACCAGGCTGCGCCACGGCCCGCCATGTCCGAGCCGGGTAGCATGGGCAAAAGGCGCTTGTCTATTGAAAAGGCTTGGTGCGGGTCAGGCCGCTTCTTCCGTGGCGGCGCTTGCAGGTTTTGGGGTGGTCAGGCGCAGTTCGCCAATGGCTTGACGGGCCGTCAGCCGCAATTCGTCACGGATCACGGTCAGCTTATGCCGGGTTCCCGTGTCGATCATCGCGCCGTCATCCTCGAGCAGCTCATCAAGGAAACTTGCGATGTTCTGCATCGGAAACGCCAACCGGTCGAGCACGAGCTTACTGAGCTGCTCCTTATTTGGCTGCGGATGCGGCATGCGCGACGTCTCCCTTGGTGGTCGGGTGTCCCAAATAGAGAACGCCGAAAGTCTGAACGAAATCTAAAATATCCCACAAATTTGAAGGAAGTTGCAAATTATATACTATTACTGCTGTTCTCGAGACGATCGATCGCCTTCGGCAAGCAGACCGCGTTAGTCCTGCTCAAGCCGGATCAGAAGCTTCTCCAGCCGATCAATGGATTCCTGCAAATGTGCGCTTGTGACGACTTCGCCTTGCTCGGCCGCATCGACGCGCTTTTTCAGCTCGGAGAGGCGTTCCGCGACCTCACCTGGGCTGACCTCCTCAGCCTCTTCGCCAGTCCCACGGGCAATCACTGCCTTGATCCCGCGGTCGCGCAAAACCTTTTGGACGCCCTTGATCGTCAGACCGTCATCATAGAGCAGGGCCCGAATGCCGCGAAGCAGAGCGACATGGTCGGGGCGATACAGCCTGCGCCCGCCGCCGCGCTTGAGGGGTCTGATCTGGGTAAATCGGGTCTCCCAAAACCTGAGCACGTGCTGCGGCAGGTCCAACTCGTCCGAGACCTCCGAGATGGTCCGAAACGCATCTGGAGACTTGACCGTTTTCTGCGCGGCTTCTTTGACAGATTTCGAGGCCCGTTCGGCCATTACCCAGCAGCTCCGTTATTCACACGCTCTTTCATTATATGAGACGGGCGAAACACCAAAACCCGGCGCGGATCGATCGGAACTTCTTCGCCTGTTTTCGGATTTCGGCCCACCCGGGCGCCTTTATCGCGGAGCGCGAAGGTGCCGAAGGAGGAGATCTTTACATTGTCTCCCTTGACCAAGGCTTCCGCGATCCGGTCAAGGATCGTCTCAACCAATTCAGACGACTCGTTTCGTGACAATCCGATTTCCCGGTAGACAGCCTCACTCAGATCTGAGCGGGTCAGTGTTTTGCCGGTCATGGGCAAATCTCCCCTTAGAACCACTTATGACCGGGGTGATCCCCCTTGTTTTCAATGTAACGGCGGATGGGAAAACGAGTCAATGTCAATGACTTGCAGGAACAAGCGAAAGCAGGATTACGGTTGCGTTTACCAGCGGATCAGGGCTGAACCCCATGCCAGACCGCCTCCGATTCCCTCCATCAACAGCAAATCGCCTTGTTTGATCCGCCCGTCAGCGACTGCGATGGAGAGGGCGAGGGGGATCGATGCGGCAGAAGTATTGCCGTGATTTTGCACGGTGACGACCACGCGCTCCATTGGAATTCCGCCGCGTTTGGCGGTGCCTTCGATGATCCGCAGATTGGCCTGGTGCGGGACCATCCAGTCGATATCCGAGCTTTGGACGCCGACTTTCTCCATCACTTCATCGGCTACTTCGGCGAGTTTGTGGACTGCGTGGCGGAAAACTTCCTTGCCGAGCATCTTCACATGGCCGGTGGTTTGGGTCTCGGAGGGGCCGCCATCGACATAGAGGATATCGTTATGCGCGCCGTCGGAATGCAGGCTGGTGCCGAGGATCCCCCGGTCCGATGGCGCGCCGGTGCCGATCTTGGCGTCCAGGATGACCGCACCCGCGCCATCGCCGAAGAGAACACAGGTCGCCCGGTCTTCCCAATCCAGGATCCGGCTAAAAGTCTCGGCCCCGATCACCAGCACCCGTTTGGCCATGCCCGAGAGGATCAGGCCATTGGCATTCGCCAGCGCATACATGAACCCCGCGCAGACCGCTTGGATGTCGAAAGCAAAGCCCTTGGTCATGCCAATTGCGTGCTGAACCCGGGTCGCGGTTGAGGGGAAGGTTTGGTCCGGTGTCGTGGTCGCGACGACCAGCGCATCCAGTGTATCTGCGGAGATCCCTGCCTCGGCAAGCGCGCGTTTGGCCGCTTTGATCGCCAGGTCCGAGGTTTTCTCGTCATCAGCCGCGATGTGACGCTGTTTGATGCCCGAGCGGCTTTGGATCCATTCATCCGAGGTGTCCACGAGGGCGGATAGCTCGTCATTCGTCATGACGCGCTCGGGCAGGAAATGGCCGCAGCCGATGGCCTCAGCCCGAATTACGCTCATTCCGCTCGCCTTTCTGCCCCGCTTGCCGGACGGCTACTCTTGTCTCCTATGTCGAGCTTGGCAAGCTGCGAGGCAAGATGTTCCGGGAAATTCCGCTCCGCCAGGCGGGCGGCGAGCAGAAGAGCGGTGGAAAAACCTAGCGCATCGGCATCACCATGGCTTTTGACCACCGAGCCGCCGAGGCCCAGGAACACGCCGCCATTCACGCGGCGCGGATCGATGCGCTTGCGCAGACGCTGCATAGAGGTGAGCGCAAAGAGATAGGCGGTCCGTGAGAGCCAAGTATGCCGGAACGCGTTTTTCAGTGCAGTGCGGATGAAACGCGCGGTCGCCTCGCCGGTCTTCAGCGCGACATTGCCGGTGAAGCCATCGGTGACGATCACATCGACCTCGCCGGTCGGGACATGGGTGCCCTCTACAAAACCGATATAGGAGAAACCTGCATCAGGGTTCTGGGCCAGGGCAGAGATCCGCTCGCCCGCCGCTTGCAACAGGGCAGGGCCCTTGCGCGCCTCGGTGCCGATGTTGAGAAGGCCAACCCGGGGGGTCTCGATCCCAAGCGAGGTGCGGGCATACTCCGCCCCCATAACGGCATATTGCATCAGATTGTCGATATCGGCGCTGATATCGGCGCCCATATCGAGCATGGTCGTGTAGCCCGCTGGATGGTCCGAGGGCCAATGGATCGCGATCGCAGGGCGATCAACCCCGGGGGCTTTGCGCAGGACCAGGACCGACATGGCCAAAAGCGCACCGGTATTGCCTGCGGAGACAGCCACCGAGGCCTCGCCCGCCGCAACGGATTGCAGGGCGTGCCACATCGAGGATTGCTTGCCGCTCCTCAACGCCTCGGTCGGCTGGGTGCTCATTTGAACCGTGTCCGGGGCGTGGCGGATCTCGGATGCAGCAGCGAGTGCTGCGCGGCGTTTCAGATAGGGCGCTAGCACGGCTTCGTCGCCATGCAACAGAAACTGGAGATCTGGTTCTTGCTTAAGCGCTCGGCCCAGCCCGGCAATGACCGGACCCGGGCCACGATCGCCGCCCATGGCATCGACGGAAAGAATCAGGTGCCGGCTCATTCTGCCCTATGTGGTCGTCGCGACCGGCGCGACAACTGGTGAGAAGGTCTTATGCCGCGTCTTCGTTGAGATCGATCTCGTCAGCTTGGACAATCACTTCACGGTCGCGATAGTACCCGCAAGAGCCACATACGTGGTGCGGGAGCTTCAACTCACCGCAATTCGGGCATTCCATCGACGCGACCGCCTTCAGCGAGTCATGCGCACGGCGCATGTTGCGCTTTGACCGGGTGACGCGGTTCTGTTGAACGGCCATGTCTTCATCCTCAAGTGATGCTCTCGGATCAGGGCCGAGAGGCGGCCAGCGCGGCGCGCGCCTTGGCCATTGAATTCGGAGAAGCGGAAAATACTCGGATTTGTTTGCGGAGCAAGAGGTTTTTCACCGCAATTGCCAACTTCTTGGGCCGAGATTCAGTCCTCCCCGGTGAGTTTCGACTTGAGCGCTGCCAGTTTGGCAAAGGGCCGCGCATCCTCATCTGTCATCGGCTTTACGCCTGGTGCGGCAAAGACCGAGGTCTCGAGCGCTGCCCCATCGGCGCGCGGATAGGGATCGAGCGCCAGGGCCAGGCTCTCCAGCATCACGGCGGCGAGGTCGATTTCGGCGCCAATCGGCTCGGGCCCGTCTTCGTCCTGGTCCGCGTCGATCGAGATCTCGGATGCCGCCTCCATCTCGGTCTCGGGGAGAAACCGGCGGGTGACATCCTCTTCTATATATTGGGTGACCGGGGCAAGGGTCACGACGCAGTCTTGTACGGTGATGGCACTCAGGCGGCCGGAAAGCTCCCAACCGGTTTTCTGCCAGGGCTTGATCACGCCTTCGAACCGCGCCTCCTCGATGGCCCGAATGCGCATGAACCGGGCGGCGGTTGTGCAGTCCTCCGCCTCCAGCGCAAAGGCAAACGCGGTCTCTGCCTCGCGCGAGAGCGTGGCGAGGGTCATCGGATAACGAGGCGGCGACAACGGAGCGGTTTCGGTCTGGTCAATCATATCTTGCGGCGTCTCGGCGGCAGATTGGTCGTCGCTTGAACTTAGTCGTTTTGCGCGGTAAGCGGAAGGACCTTGGCAAGCTGGAGGATGGGGTGGTGAGGATTCCTGCATTGGGCGCGCTCGCGATGGCTACGGTTCTGATGGCTTGCGAGAGCCAGATCTCTAGTCACGGATTCGCACCAGAGCCGGAAGTCCTCCAAACTGTGCAAGCGGGCCTTGATACGCGCGGCTCGGTCCGGCGTAAGGTGGGTCGCCCGTCATCGACTGGCGTCTTCACGGAAACCGGCTGGTACTACATCGCGACGACCATCGAGCGCGATATGTATAAAGAGCCGGAAGTGATCGACCGCCGGGTCGTCGCCATAACATTTGACGAGAATGATGTGGTCGCCTCGGTCAATGAATACGGGTTGGAGGATGGTCGGGTGATCGATTTGCAGAGCCGGACGACCCCGACCGCGGGTCGCGAGCTCTCGATCCTCGAGCAGGCCTTTGGCAATATCGGCTTCAGCGCGGGTGATTTCCTGGAGTAGATCGCTGAGACTGTCTGACGCGCTTGGCGGTCTTCGCTAGTTTGCGCCGCGATCTGATATATCTCCCAAGCTATGGCTGAACTTGCACGGATTACACCGCCAACGATACCGTTTCCAACTCGACCGCTCTCGATCCCCGAGATCGTGCGCGCCGCGCGGCGCAATCTGATCGAAATCATTCCGGGTCTCGCCTATCAACAACCCATCGTCTCGGGCCGAACGGTCGCGCGCTGGCATATGTTGCAAGACCCGGAGGGGTTGGAGCAGGTGCTAAAGGACAAGGTCGAGATCTATCCAAAGTCAGCAGTGACCTTGCGTCTTCTTCGCCCAGCAATTGGCGACAGTCTCTTCAATGCCGATGGCGCGCATTGGCGCTGGCAACGCCGCGCGGCGGCCCCGGTTTTCCAGCACCGCAATCTGATTGGCCTGGCACCCTACATGACTGCCGCTGCCGAGCGGACTGTGCGCCGGATGGAGGCTTATGTCGGGGCCGAGAAGGACGTCTATGAGGATATGGTGGCCGTGACCTTTGATGTGATCTCGGATGTCGCCATGTCGGGCAACAAGGCGATTGATCGGGGGGCGGTTTCGGCCTCGGTGACGAAATACATCGAAACCGTGGGCCGCGTGTCGCTGTTCGATGTCTTGGCTTTGCCGGATTGGATCCCGCGTCCCTCCCATCTCTTCAACCGCGCGGGGATCAGCCAAATGCAGAAGCTGATGGATGGTGTGATCGCCGAGCGCGCCGAGGCCCCACGGCGCGACGATCTGATGAGCCTGATGCTGGAGGCGGAAGACGCCAAGACCGGGCGCAAGATGACACCGGAGGAGCTGCGCGACAACATGTTGGCGTTTCTGGTGGCGGGCCACGAGACGACGGCGCTGGCGCTGGCTTGGTCGCTCTACCTCGTGGCGCTCGACCAGCGCGTCCAGGACCGCCTGGCCGAGGAGGCGCGCGCGGCTTGTGGTCAGGGCCCGGCCGAGGGCAGCCATCTGGATAAACTCGGCTACCATCGCCAGGTGATCGAGGAGGCGATGCGTCTCTACCCCCCTGCTGGCATGCTGTCGCGCGACGCGCAGACCGCGGATGAGCTTTGCGGGCGGGAGATCCGCAAGGGTGATACGGTGATCCTGCCGATCTATGCGCTGCATCGTCACCGGCTTTGGTGGGAGAATGCCGATCAGTTCAATCCCGAGAACTTTGCTCCGTCAAAGACCAAGGATCGGAGCCGGTACCTCTATCTGCCTTTCGGGGCCGGGCCGCGGATTTGCATCGGGATGAATTTTGCGATCATCGAAGCGCAGATCGTGCTGGCCTCCCTGATGGCGAAGTTCCGCGTGACCCCGGTCCCCGGCAAAGTACCCACGCCCGAGATGGTGCTGACCTTGCGGCCGGGAGGCGGCGTGCCGCTTCGGATTGATCGGCGGGATTGACCCGACAGACCGAGGGTCACGGACGGGTCATGTTGGAGAGGATCATCTGACCAATCTCATCGATGACCGCCGGGTCATACCCTGCGAGGTAGCTGGGCTTCTTGGTTCCCTCGCGCCCGCCATACGCACCGTTTTCGTCGGCCCGTTCGCAGGCCCCAATCAAGGCCTCTGCGACCGTTGCGGGATTTGGATCCTGTACCGAGATCAGATTGTCATGCCAATTTGTAAGGTCCTTGAATTCGAAGGAATTGGTGACAGTGAGCGCGCCGAAATGCGCCATTTCCAAGGGTGGATAACTTGGATGTGGAGAGGCCATCAAGGACAGGCCAACCGCGGTTTTGGCAAGCTCCGCGGCGTATTGATCAAGGGTCAGCTTGCCGAGGACTTCGGAGCTGACGCCCGGCGCCAGATCTAAAGCCGCGTGGCGAATACCGACCGAGCGGACCGACCAATCCCGGGCTTTGGAGTAGGTCTGGGACCAGATCTGCAATGCTCTCCTGCCAATGTAGAAGCAGTTTCGGGGTGAACCGGGGCGGCCATAGAACAGGATCTGCTTTTCCTTCTTTACATCTGTTCCAGCATTCAAATGGGTGAGGAGTGTTGAATTCATGACCGGCTGAAAGGCAACGCTCTGTTCAACCGGATGGCCTTGAGCTGTGAAGAAATCCCGCAACTCGTAGGAGTTGAAGATCACACATTTCGGCCAGTCTGAATCATAGGCGGCTCTGGCCATCACATAGGCAGAGGACCAAGGGTAGAAACCTGGCTCATAGTCTTGGACCAAGGACAGGTAAGGCAATCTCGCTGGCCCAAACATGTGCTCCTGAAAGCGGAGCAGAGGCAAAGCCGCATAATAGCTGTGCCACAAGCTGCCGACAAAGACGTCATTTGCGCCGATCGGGATCGGATGACCCTCCGCAGCCAGATAGTGATACGCGACCTCTCCTTTGGGAACATCGTTCTGGGCCGCCAGCTTTTCGGCAAGATTGTCGTCACCGACATCGCCCACGTTTACACTTATGAAGCGCAGACGCCATCCTTGCGACCGCAAGACCTTGGCATAGACTTGCATCGCGATCTCCAAATGCGTCCACAAGCCACCAAATGCCTGCGAGGCGGACAGTCTTGGCGTCAGCACATTCAAACGGGGTTCGGTCAGTTCTGGGTCATGCTCGGGCGTCAGCTCGACAAGAACTTCACCGACCTGCTCATCCTGGCTGGTTCGAAGGTTCGACCCTGTCAGCAAGAAACGAGTGGCGCCTAAAAGCCGACTTTTGAGTTGGCTGAGAGTCAACAAAGTGTCATCCTTTGACCGCTGTCTTGGCTGGCAAAAGTGACCGAGAGTTTGAGTTCAGTCGAACAGAAATCGCGCCCGCAATTGAATAGAATCTTAGATGTCGGATGCCTTGCCACATCTCGTGGCCCGGCGTAGGTTCACAGGAGATGTCGATCGCACTCGCCCAAACGCTCACCGATGATGACCGCGCCAAGCGTGCGGTTGCGATTTTGATTTGGGCGCAGGCGGTTTTGGGCGCACAGATGCCCGTGCATTTCATTCTGGGTGGGCTGGCGGGCAATCACTT
>JBCDAS010000202.1:0-8014 GCA_039185235.1 Pseudomonadota bacterium | reverse complement strand
GAGCATTACTCCTATCTCTCGCTTTTGGCGGTCGAGACGGTTTTACAATCAGCGGGTCTGCGGGTTTTCGATGTCGAGAAACTGCCCACCCATGGCGGATCGCTTCGCGTCTTCGCTTGCCATCAGGCAGCGTCGCACCAGGCAACGAAAGCGCTGGAGGCTCTCCGGGCTGAAGAGATGACGGCGGGATTGGGCAGTGCCGAGGCTTATCGCGGATTTACGAGCCGTGTGGATCATTTGCGCGACGGGTTCTTGCGGTTCCTGAGAGATGCCAAAGCTGATGGACTCAAAGTGGTCGCTTACGGTGCGGCGGCGAAGGGCAACACGTTCTTGAACTATTGCGGTGTTGGCGCAGATGACATCCTCGCCGTGGCTGACCGCAATCCCGAGAAGCAGAACCGGTTGCTCCCCGGAAGCCATATCCCCATTGTCTCGCCCGAGGCGCTTTTGGAGATGAAACCTGATCGCGTTGTGATCCTGCCTTGGAACCTGCGCGATGAGATTGCCAGACAGATGGCGGCTATCGGGACCCATGGTGGGAAATTCGTCACGGTAGACGCAGCTGCTGAGAGTTCCATCACCGTCTTTGATCCACCGGCATAATGGCGCGGGCAAAGCCTCCTTGGCGCCGGGTCCTCACAGGGCGATATTTGCGCTGGAGGGTGCTCTGTGCGCTTGCCGCGGTGATCCCGGGTTTTGGGCGCTGGTTAGGCTTCTTCCCGGGCTCCGTTCCACTGATGGAGGCTGGAGGTACGGTCCTCGACAACGGTCGCGCCGGGCTTCCGCCAGGATCGCTTGAAGACTTACCTTTTCTGGAGAGCGCGACCGCGAACGACAGCACGGCGGACGATTTCGATCTTGCGAGCAACATCACGACTGGGTCGCGAGCTGTCCTGCTGCGCGATGCTTGGATCGATGCGACGACCGGGCAGGTGGTTTTGCCGGATCGTGGGGCCGTGGTCATGCTGCGTGGGCAAGACGCGAGTATGAACGCGACCTCTGCGCAGCTCGGGCGCCCCCATGTCTCAGTACCAGGCCGGGCTTGGAGTGTTCTGCGCGCCCATAGCTACTATCACATGCTGATCGATAACGGCCTCCGCGCGATCGAAGCGGCGGAGCACGGCCCGATGACCATTGTAACGACTGCGCCGCATGGCCGGATGGCCGAAGCGCTCTGGCAGGGTGCTGTTTCCAAATTGCCTGGGGTTACTCTGAAGGTCGTTCCAAGTGGCGCTTTGGTGACGGCCGATGAGGTTCTGGTAAACTTTCCAGCCAACAACAATTGGGAATGGACGCCGATCCCGCGGCCGAGTGCGCAGCGTCTGTCAGATTTCTTCCAATCGGTCTACGGCCCTCCCGCGCAGCGAGCTCCGTTGCTCTATCTCAGCCGCGGCGGGGCGAAGCTTCGCCAACCCAGGAACCAAGCAGCAATGGAGGCGGTCCTGGCCGCGCGCGGTTTCGAGACGTTCGTCGCGACCGATGACAACCATCCTGAGCAGATCGCACGGTTTGCCTCTGCCGAGGTGATTGTCTCCGTCCACGGGGCGGGGCTTACCAACCTGCTTTTTGCCCGTCCTGGTACGATCGTGATCGAGATCTTTCCATCGAACTTCGTCAAGAGCACATTCTGGTGGATGGCCCGCGAACTCGGGCTGGTACACCATGCTTTAATTGGGGGGGCGGGCGATTATGATCAACACTTTGACGCGCCTCTCGAGGATTTGGCGGCAATGCTGGATCAGATCTTGTCCCATCGCCATTGACCTTGGCCAGGGCCCAAGGATAAGGCGGCGTCACGAGCGAAGGAGCCCAGCTTGAAACTCACAATCGACGAGACTGCCGCGACGCTGAGCATTGAAGAAGACGGTATCAACCGGACCCTGGATCTCTACTCGGACGAGGCGTTCGAGTTGATCTCTCGCCAGTATGTTCGTGTTGGCTGGAATCAGAAGCATACCTACACCTTCGCTTGGATGGGTCGGCCGGTGATCCAGTTTCCAGATGACATGATCCGCATGCAGGAGGTGATCTATCGGTTGAAGCCCGACTTGATCGTCGAAACGGGGATCGCTCATGGTGGCTCGCTGATCTACTATGCCTCGCTTTTCGAGGCGATGGGCAAGGGTCAGGTTCTGGGTATCGATATCGAGATCCGGCCGCACAACCGGGCGGCCATCGAACGCCATGAGATGTTCCACCGGATCGAGATGCTCGAGGGCTCCTCAACTGCGCCCGAGATCGTCGCTGCCGCGCATGACTTTGCAAAGCCTTTTGAGCGGGTTTTGGTAATCCTCGATTCCAACCACACTTATGCTCATGTCATCGATGAGCTTGATGCCTATGCCGACTTAGTCACCCCAGGATCCTATATCGTCTCGACCGACGGCGTCATGCGCGATGTCGTCGGTGTCCCGCGGGCAGGTGAGGGCTGGGAGACCGACAATCCAGCCAACGCAGCAGAGGATTGGGCCAGAGCGCATCCTGAGTTTGTCCTGGAACAACCGGATTGGCCGTTTAACGAGAGCACGCTCACCAAGAATGTCACGCATTTTCCGAGCGCCTATCTGCGGAGGCTCTGATGCGGATCTCGTTGGCGATCCCGACCCGGGAACGGGCGGATCTGCTGGGTCCTTGCCTCGACGCAGCCCTCGCCGTCGAAGATCCCGACTTTGAGATCGTTGTCTCGGACAATGCCAGCCAGGATCATACCCATGAGATGATCGCGTCCCGGCAAGACCCCAGATTAAAAGTAACGCGGACCGGTGCACGGGTCTCGATGCGCGCGAACTTTGAGAATGCGCTGGCGGCGACCACTGGTGACTATGTGATCTTCATTGGTGATGATGATGGCGTTCTGCCCAGTGGGATCGCCATGCTACGCGCTGTCTTGGAAAACCATGAACCAGAAGCGGTTGGCTGGCCCCTGCTGGGTTATACATGGCCCTCGGCGCGTCCGGGTCATGAGGCGGGTGTCCTCACCCTCCGGCGGCGGGACGCATATGGTGGGATTAGACATGAGCCGCGCGAAGCCTTGCTCGATCGGTTGCTGAGGGCGAAAATCCGCAACTACAAGGATCTGCCAAACATCTATCATGGCTGTATCTCGCGCCGCTTGATCGGGCGAGTTTTAGCAGAGAGGGGCGAGCCCTACTTCGCCGGCGCGATCCCCGATGTCTATAGTTCAATTGCCAACTTGCTCGCGATGAGAACCAAGATGTTTTGGGTCGATCATCCGGTTACCTTCGGCGGGGCGTCTGATCGATCGAACGGTGTGGCGCAGTGCGGCGCGACCAAGGCGACCAAGGAGGGTGCTGCTGAAGTCGAGGCATTTGTATCTGAGGGCAATCAGGATGTCGGAGCGGCGGGGATCGACTTGACCGTCCCATCTGTCGATGCGCTGACCCTGGACATGTTGGAAATCGCAACCCATGAGACACCCCATTTCGGGCGGATTGACCAATCTGCCTGGCTTGCAAAGATCCAGCGTCGCCTTGCGAGAATGCCACGAAGCAAAGCTGAGCACGGGGTCAGGTTTTTGGAGCATTGGGCAGAAAAGCGTGGCCTCGGTGCCGAGTATGAAGTGGCAAAGGCCAGATATCCGATCTCTGGACCCGAAAGTGAGCCAGAAGGCAGTCGTGCCTCAGTATCACAGACGGGCTGGCACGAGTTTTCTTTCGCATCGTCGAGCGAAATGGCCACTGTCGCGGATTGTGCGTCCGTGCTCGAGACTGTTCTAGGTCCGCATGAGCCAAACCGCGCTTGGGCGTTACGAAAATGGATTGGAGCGCGCTCCCGGGCACGGGCTTTGACGGAAAGCTGGAACTAGAGCCTGGCGGAGAGGCTGCTAATCCGACGATGGACATGAAGCCGTAGAGCAAGCCGCATCAACAGCCGATCTGCCATCGTTTTCAACTCATCCGTGATCAATCGATCGCAAGCTTGCGTATACCGCTCAGCCAAATCGCGTGATCGCGCCCTGTTATCCGGGCTGCTCTCTTTCGCGATCGCATGGTTGAGGCGCAGGGTTAGGCAAGCCTCATCATCAAAGACCACTTTGCCTCGCAAGATCGCTGGGAAGAGGCAGAGATGATCCCAGCCCCAGATATGCGGTGTGATCGCAGGAACAGACCAATCAAAAGCTGCCCTCAACGCCTCAGTTCGCCAGAGCCCATAGATCCACCCCGCCTGCGCATTGCTGAGCGTCCGCCAAGCCGGAGGTGCGTTTTTTTGCAGGTGATCGACTGGGCGTGGGCGTCGTCGACCAGACTCAATGCGCAGAGTATCGACATGTGGTGCGGCCAAAACGGCATCTGGGGTCGCATCCAGCCTTGCCGCCAGACGTTCAAAATAGTTTGTGGTGGTCAGGTCATCATAACTGCGCCAGGCGAAGTAGGGTGTGGTTGCCTGATCGAGCACATATTTGAAGTTTGGCAGTGGTCCCATGTTCACCGGTTGCCGTGTCGCCCGGATCCGAGGATCACGAGAGATCGCATTGGCTATGATCTGAGGACTGCCATCGGTCGAGGCGTTGTCACTGATGACGACTTCAATCTCGCGCAAGGATTGCGCACGCAGGTTATCGAGCGCCTCCTCCAACATGGATGCGCCGTTGAACACCGGTACGCCGATGGTCACCCGTGAGATATCACACCTCTTGAAAGCAATGTCCCTTGGGACAGAAAGTAGTTGAGGTGACCTGATGGGACAAGTGATCTCACAGGCTCTGCGCCGATGAAGGGGATGATTTTCGTGTAGCTTTGGTCACGACTTGTCGAAATGGTCGTTGTAGCCAGAGAAGTATGCTCGCGTCGCGTTTGCAATGTTATCTCGGATCGCGGAGCGGTTGCTGTCGAACATCTTTGGCTTTCCGATCAACAAGCTCGCGAATCCATGGACCATCGCCCAAAGGGGTGCGCCGAAGACATGCGGATCCAGATGGCCGAGCCCTTCCGACTTCATGGTTTCCGTCAGCATGTCGATAAAGCTGAAGTAGGAAGCCTCGCTGCTCTGCCGGGCAAGATCGTACTGATCGAGGGTCCGCGCCGCGCCCCACATCAGGTGAAAGAGCTCCGGATTGTCGGCGCCAAACTCCATGTAGGAGCATCCGCCTTCGATCAACCCTTCGATCGAGCCAGGCGGGTGTTGGGCAAAGGCGATGTGTTCGCGCCGATTGAGTTCGCGAAACCCTGCCGCTGCAACATGGGCCAACAGCTCATCACGATCTTTGAAATGGCGGTAAGGTGCTCCGCTGGAGACATTGGCGGCGCGGGCTGCATCCGCCACGCTCAGGTCTTCGACCCTCTTCTCTTTGATGAGTTCCAAGGTCGCAGCAATCAGGGCGGCCTTCAGATCGCCATGGTGGTAGCGACCCGTTCGCTTTTCATCGCCGTTCTCGTCGGTTTGAGAGTCCATAGGCTCTTTTACCCGTCTTCTTTCGCTAAGCAATTCCACTGTCACTTTTCGCTTGATGTAAGAGCTTCTTGCACTATGTAAGAGATGCTCACGATGTAAGTGAGCATTACACGCACGTCAATTGAAACTTCGAGGGGCGCAAGATGACACGCAAGACACCACTCACCCATTGGATTGGTGCAGGGATTTTCGGGCTCCTTGTTTTGGCGGGAGGGGCCAGCGCTGTCATGGCGCTTCAGGCCCGCGCGGCGGACGAGCCGCGGGCCCAGGAACGCGCAGCTTTGACCGTTGCCGTGTCGCGAATCGAGATCCAGGCCCGCTATCAAGTCCGCGAGAGCTATGTCGGCCAGATTGAACCTGCCCGACTGACCACGCCTTCGTTCGAACGCTCGGGCAAAGTCACGGATCTCTTGGTCGACGAGGGGGATGAGGTGGATGCGGGCCAAGTGCTCGCCCGGATGGACACTCGCGCGCTCGAGATCGAGCGGATGCGGCTTGAGGCCGAACGAGCGAGCCTAGTAGCCGACACAGATCTCGCGCAACGTACGGTCGAGCGCCGGGAACAGTTGGTCGATGATGGCTGGGCCAGTCGGCAAGCATTCGACGAAGCGCAGTTCTCGTTGACCGCGCTGGCGGCACGACGGGACTCGATTACAGCCGCGATTGCGCGGATCGATCTGGATCTGGAGAAGTCGGTCTTGCTGGCGCCGTTCTCAGGAACAGTGAGCGCCCGGCAGATTGATGAGGGAACTGTCGTTGCTTCCGGGACCCCTGTTCTCTCGTTGCAAGAAACCACAAGACCACAAGCGCGGATCGGTATTCCGTCTGACCGGGCAGATCTCGTGTCCCGAGGTGACCGCTTTCCGTTGCTCTACCGGGGACGGGCGATCATCGGAGAGGTCGCTGCGATCACGCGCGATTTGCAGTTCGGCACCCGCTCGATTCCGATCCTGCTCGATTTGGACGCCGATTTCCCGCTGACGATGGGACAAGTCATCCGCTTGGACCTGACGCGCAACATCGAAGTGCGCGGGGCCTGGGTTCCTCTGGCCGCATTGCGCGAGGCGGAGCGGGGTCTTTGGTCGATACAGATCGCTCAGCCGACCGACACTGGCTACAAAGTCGCGCGCGAAGCTGTCGAGGTTCTGCATGTCGCGGATCAAAATGCATACGTCCGTGGCACCTTTCAGGATGGCGCGCTTCTTATCCCCGAAGGCGGCCATCGTCTTAGCGTCGGACAGGATGTCAGCCCTGCTGGAGATGTCTGATGGACACGCTCTTCTTCCGAAATCCGCGTTACCTCAGCCTCTCACTCATGGTGATCGTGGCCTTGGGAGCCTTCGCCTTTAACACAATTGGGCGGCAGGAAGATCCAACGATCACCAACCTTTTCGCCACTGTGATCACACCTTATCCAGGTGCTGATCCCGCGCGCGTCGAAGCTTTGGTGACTGAGAAGATCGAAGCGGAATTGCGCGAGATCCCCGAGATCGACACGATCTCGTCAGACTCGCAGCTCGGCGTCTCTTCGGTCAAGATCGAACTCTCCCAATTCATCTCTCAGACCCAGATCGAGCAGGCTTGGTCCGAGATCCGCGACGCGCTCAGCGATGCCGCGCGAGAGTTTCCAGCAGGTGTACCTGACCCGATATTCGACAATGATAGAATAGGCGCATTTACTCTGCTCGTCGCGCTGGAGCCCCGCGGCGATGCGCAAGTGCCATTGCCCGTGATTGGCCGGCTTGCCGAAGGTCTGCAGGATCGGCTGCGTCAGGTGCCAAATACCAAGCTTGTCACCCTCTACGGCCAGCCGGACGAAGAGATCCGGGTAGAGGTCGATGCAGATGCGCTTGCCTCGCTCGGACTAACACCGGATCGCGTGGCAGAGGCGATTGCTGCCGCAGATGCGAAAGTCTCCGCCGGACGCGTTCGTGGGGCGGGAGCAGACTACTTGGTCGAAATTGCGGGCGAGATAGATAGTCTCGCCCGGGTGCGTGACATCCCTATCCAACGCGCGGCGGATGGTCGGGTTCTGCGCGTGGCCGATATCGCGACAGTCTCGCGCACGGCTGTGGATCCACCCTCGGAACGCGCCTTTGTCGACCGTAAAGAAGCAATTCTCGTCGCCGCTCGGATCGAAGATGATGTGCAGGTGGATCGTTGGGCCGAGGCAACCCGAGCCGAGATAGCGGACTTTGCCGAACAACTGCCAGCCGGTCTTTTGTTGAAGATCGTGTTTGATCAGAGTGGCTACACAGCGGATCGCCTGACCGATGTGGCTGTGAACCTGATCATAGGTGTTCTGCTGGTGGTCGCAGTTTTGTTTGTCACCATGGGTTGGCGCTCCGCCTTGATCGTTGGGGCGATGTTGCCGATCACCTCACTACTCAGCCTGACAATACTCGAGAAGCTGGGTGTCACCATCCATCAGATGTCGGTCACCGGCCTGATTGTGGCGCTCGGGCTTTTGGTCGATGCAGCGATTGTCACGACCGATGAGATCCGGCGGAGGATCCAGGCAGGCGTGGCGCGGATTGATGCGGTTGGTGGTGCCGTGCGGCGTTTGACCATTCCGTTGGCGGCCTCGACCGTCACAACCGTT
>JBCDAS010000201.1:0-8016 GCA_039185235.1 Pseudomonadota bacterium | reverse complement strand
ATACGCGCCATAGGTCAGTAGCTCCGACATCCCCCGCCCCATGGCCGCCGATTGCTGCAGCCCGTGGCCGGAGAAGCCGTTCTGGAAGAAGAAATTCCCCACCTCCGGATGCGGCCCGATCACCGCGTTATGGTCGAGCGTGTTATAGGCGTAATGCCCCGCCCATTCGCTCGTCACCTTGATGGCCTCGAATTGCGGGATCCGGGTCGCGATGGCGGGCCAGATCTTCTCCTCCCAGATCGAGAAATCCATGGCGAAATCGTCAAACGACACCGCCGGATCCACATCCGCATGCCCGCCACACAGATACGTCCCCCCACCATTCTCGCGCACATGCACGCCGGAGGGGTCGATCGTCAGCGGCAATTCCTGATCCAGCGGCTGCTCGGCGGCAAAAATCCAGGTAAAGCGCTTCCTCGGCTCCACCGGCAGCTCGATCCCCGCCATCTTCGCCGTCACCGCCGCCCTTGGGCCGGAGGTATTCACCACCTGGCCACAGGCAATCACCTCGCCTGTCTTCAGGGTCACGTTCTCGACCCGGTCGCCCGCCGCGTTCCGCGTCATCGCAACCACCTCGTTGGTCACGTATTCCACACCCCGCTCCCGCGCGATGCGCCGGTACCAGTCAAACACCGTCGCCCCGTCCCAATACCCCTCGTTCACCGTATTGATCGAGCCCAGCACAATGTCATCGACCTGGTAAAACGGGTACTCCGCCTTGATCTCATCCGCCGTCAGCAGCCGGGTCCCAGCACCCGCCGCCAGCTGCACCTTCTGGCTCTCGCGCAGCACATCGGCAAAGCCTTCATTGTCGGCCAGATACATATAGCCAAAACTCTGCACCTTCAGTTCCGGCACCCGCGCGTCGCCGCCCATATACTGGCGAAAATTGTTCACGAACTCGGCGCCAAACTGCGAGATCTTCACATTGATCTCGGTCGAGAATTGCTGGCGGATGCAGCTATTCGTATGCGCGGTCGAGCAGAACTCATAGCTCGGGTCGCGTTCCACCACCAGGATCGAGCCGGTGAAATCCGGATTGTCCGTCAGAAACCAGGCGGTGGAGGAACCCATGATCGCCCCTCCCACCAGAACCACGTCATAGGCGCGCTGCTCCGGCACGGTCGAAAGCCCTGTTGCCATCAGAAAATCTCCCCTTTCCTGGCGCGCTCCAGCACGTCGGCGATCTCGGCCTCGCCCAGCCCGTAATCCGCCTTGGCACTCTCGGCGCTGATATAGCCGAGCGCAAGGTCACGTTTGACGCGGGCTGGCTCCCGATCCCCGGGCGCGCCATAGCCAGCACCTCCGGGAAAGCCCATCATGACTTTCCGCCCATGGGGCACGAACTGTTTGCCCTTGCCCTTCATCGCCGTGCCGTCGTCCTGACCAATGGTCGTCGGCGCGCCCTCATGGCCGCCCCGCCGCCCGCGCGCCGGGTGGTGCACCCGGTCGAACATGGCCTGGAAGTCGAACTCATGGCCTTCGCGGGCGCCCACTTCCATATACTGGCCGAGCCCGCCACGGCTCGCCCCCGCGCCGCCGCTATCGGGGCGCAGTTCCTTGCGCCAGATCATCACCGGGCCCACCTGCTCAGTCGCCTCCGCTGGCATGGTCATCACGCCCGAGGGAAACGCCGTCGCGTTCATCCCATCCAGACCCGGCCGTGCCCCGGCCCCCCCGGAGTTGAAGGTCAGAACCTCCGAGCGCACCGCATCCGGCGGCGCGGGCACGTCCATCCGCGGGCGCAGGCTCACCATGAAATTACACAGGCTCCCCGCCCCCTCCGCCGGAACCAGCCCCGGCACGATCTTGTCGAGCGCATCATAGATCGTATCCGGCACCATATGCCCGATCACATGCCTCAGCGCGACAGGCGCCGGATGCACAGCGTTGACGATCGAGCCCTCCGGCGCCGTGATCTCGAAAGGCGCCAGCGAGGCGGCGTTGTTCGGGATCTCGGGTGCGATCGCGCATTTCAGGGCATAGCAGGTATAGGCCTTGGTATAGACCAGCGGCACGTTGATGCCCTTCTTGTCGACCGGCGAGGTCCCGGCCCAATCAGCCATCACCCGGTCGCCTTCGAACGAGAGCTTCACCTTCAGATCGATCGGCCGGTCATACCCGTCGATCCGCATATGCCCGTCCGCCACCATTTGGGGCACTTCGGCAATCCGCTCCAGCGTGGCGCGGCGGGAATTCTCCATGATGAAATCGGATATCCCGTCGAGATCCTCGAGGTCGAACTCCTCCATCATGTCCACCAGACGCCGGTGCCCGATCTCGTTCGAGGTCGCCAGCGCATAGACATCGCCCACCAACTGATCGGGCTCGCGCGTATTACTCCGGATAAGCGCCAGCAGCGTTCGGTCCACCTCACCCCGCTCGGCGAATTTCATCACCGGGATCTGCAGCCCCTCTTCATAGACGGAGTTCCCGTCGGCCCCGAAACCCCGCCCGCCGATATCCGTGATATGCGCCGTGCAGGCAAAGAACCCCACGAACCGGCCCTTGTGGAACGAGGGCGTCACGACCGTGATGTCGTGGAGATGCCCCGTCCCCTCCCAAGGGTCGTTGGTGATGTAGATATCGCCCGGATACATGTTCTGCCGCCCGATCCGGCGGATGAAATGGCCCACCGAATCCGCCATCGCATTCACATGCCCCGGGGTGCCCGTCACGGCCTGGGCCAGCATCTCGCCCCGCTCGTTATAGACGCCTGCAGAGAGATCCCCCGCCTCGCGCACCGAGGTTGAAAACGCGGTCCGCACCAAGGCCTGTGCCTGCTCCTCGACCACCGAGATCAGACGGTTCCACATGACCTGATAGGCGACTTTCGAAATCCCGGTCATCTCAGGCCTCCTTGAGCTCAATAGCGATACAGCCATCGGTGAGTTGCACCGCCCGCCGGCTGGTCGGCAGCACGATGGTTGTCTCATCCTCGGTAATCACAGCAGGGCCCACGACCGCGCTGCCGCCCTGCATCCCATCGCGCAGATAGACCGCCGCGTCGTTGGTCTTTCCATCCGCCGCATCGAACAGCACCCGGATGCCCGAGGGCTCGACCGGCGACGTATCACCAATCGGCGCCACCGGTTCGACCTCGGCAACCGGCGTTGTCGCGTTCACCGACCAGACGGTGATCTCGGCCACCATCCCATCGACCGAGCGGCCAAAGAGCTTCGCATACTCCTCCTCAAACCGCTCCAGGATGATCGAGGCAACCGGATCCCGCGCCTGCCTGCGGGTCAAGGGCACCGGGATCTCCCATCCCTGGCCCGCATAGCGCATATAGACTTTGTATTCGGGCAGGATCTCCGCCCCCGGATCGCAAGAGCGCACAAACCCCTCCGCCTCGATCTGCATCTCATCGAACAGCGCCCGGACGCGGGCGGGATCAAAGTCCGAGATGCGCATAAAGACCGTCCGGTTCGCCTCGAAACTAAAGGGCGCGCGCAGGAACCCGATGGCCGAGCCAACGCCTGCTCCGGTGGGCACCAAACAGCGATCCACCCCCAGCTTCTCACACAACCGCCCGGCATGGAGCGGTGCTGCCCCGCCAAAGGCAATCATCGTGTACTCGCTCAGATCCTCGCCATTCTCCACCGCATGGACCCGGGCGGCGTTGGCCATGTTCTCATCGACCACCTCGGCCAGCCCCCAGGCGGCCTCCAAAGGCTCCATCTCCAACTTCGAGCCAAGATGCGCCGTCAAAGCGCCCTCCGAATTATCTGGATGCAGCGCAATCGACCCCCCGGCGAAATTCCCCGGATCGAGCTTGCCCAGCACCAGATCCGCATCCGTCACTGCAGGCCGCTCACCGCCGCGGCCATAGCAGGCAGGCCCCGGCTCGGACCCCGCACTCTCCGGCCCGACCCGGATCTGGCCCATCACGTCCACATGCGCCAGCGAGCCGCCGCCCGCCCCGATCTCCACCATATCGATCACCGGGATCGAGATCGGCATGCCCGAGCCCTTCCTGAACCGATAGGTCCGCGCCACCTCGAAGACCCGAGAGGTCTTGGGCGTGCGGTTCTTGATCAGGCAGATCTTCGCGGTCGTGCCGCCCATATCAAAGCTCAGCACCTTATCCAGCCCATGGCGCGCCGCGATGTCGGCTGCAAAAACCGCCCCGCCCGCGGGCCCGCTCTCGACCAGCCGCACGGGGAACTCGGCCGCACTCTCCAGCGAGATGATCCCGCCGCCCGAATGCATGAGGAACACCGGGCAATCGGCGCCCTCGTCCGCCAGCCGGGCCTTCAACCGCCCCAGATAGCTCTTCATCAAGGGCTTGATATAGGCGTTGGCGATGGTGGTGTTGAACCGCTCATACTCGCGCATCTGAGGCGAGACTTCCGACGACAGCGAGACCATCGCCCCCGGCATCCGCTCGGCCAAGACATCGCGCACCATCCGCTCATGGGCGTCGTTCACGTAAGAATGCAAGAGCCCAACCGCGACGCTCTCATACCCCGCCTCGGCCAGCTCATCCGCCAGCGCCTCGACCTCCGCCCGCTCCAGAGGGATCAGCGCCTCACCACGCGCATCCATCCGCTCGGCGATCACATAGCGCCGGTTGCGGGGCAAGAGCGGCTCCGGCAAGACGAGATTCAGATCATACTGCTCGAACCGGCTCTCGGTGCGCATCTCGATGACATCGCGAAAGCCATTGGTGGTGATCAGCGCGGTCTTGGCCCCCCGCCGCTCGATCAGCGCATTGGTCGCAAGCGTCGTCCCATGGATGATCTGGCCGATGGCCGAGGGCGCAACGCCTGCCTTCGCGCAAACCGCATGCATCCCTTCGACGATGGCCGTCTCGGGCGCCGCATAGGTCGTCAGCACCTTGGTCGAGTGCCGAGCCTCACCCAGCTCCAGCACCACATCCGTGAAGGTCCCGCCAATATCGACCCCGAGCCGCGCTTGCATCTGCTGTCCTCTCCGCCTTGAACGAAGGGGAGTGTGCGGCCCGCGAAAGATCATGTCGAATTATTTTATTCGATTGATAGGATCAAATTTCCTGATCTTCTCCGCGCGCGATCGCCGCCGCCAGCCGCGCTGCCTCGCGCACATAAACCGGCGCCCGCTCCGCGTCGTAACGCGCCTGGAAACTGAGCGCGTCCGGCGCCCAGGGGTAGTCCAACTGCTCCAGGTCTCCGCTCGCCAGCGCATCGGCCGCCATCACCTCCGGCACGCAGGCAAGACCCAGCCCGTCGATCGCCATCTGGATGCAGGCAGCTAAGTTGGTCGAGGGGGCGACCCGCGCTCCCCGGATCCCAGCCTCGGCCAGATGCGCACGTAGCTGCTGGTGCAACAGCGTCGCCCGGGCGCCGGTCAGGATCGGATGCGCCGTGACCTCCTCCAGCCCCAGCCGCCGACCGGCCAGCCCAAACCCAGGAGCTGCGACCCAGATCATCGGGTAATCGGCCAACCCCTCCGCGCCCGAGATCTGCCGGTCAAACGGCCCGCTCTGAAAGGTCAGATCCAGCGCCCGGCTGAACAGCCCCTCCGACAGCGTTGCGGAGAAATCCACATTCAGCTCCACCAGCACATTCGGGTAGCGGGCGTTCAACGCCTTGAGGAACCGCCCCAGCCAGACATGGGCGACGACCTCGGTCACGCCCAGCCGGATGGTGCCATCGAAGAGCGCCTCCTCGCCGGTGGCCGCGATGAAGGCATCGACCTCGCCCAGCACCCGGCGGGCATGAGCCAGCAGCGCCTCTCCCTTGGGCGTTAGCCGGACCGAGCCCGCATCCCGCTCCATCAGCGTCAGGCCCAACAGCGCCTCCAGGGCCGCGATCCGGGCCGAGATGTTCGGCTGGGTCGTGTTCAGCCGCTCCGCCGCCCGGCGAAAACTGCCGAGATCCGCGACCACGACAAAGGCTTCGAGCTGCTTGAGATTGACGGCCATCCCCTGACAGAGGCCAAACCGCGCCCCTTTGTCCAGCCCTGCAAAGATCCCCCGACCTCCGCGGTTTTCCCGAAAGTTCCGGAAGCGTGGATCTTTTTTCCGGAAAAATCCCGGATCTGTTAACCATTCGAAATCTGCGATCTTTGTCTCTCTAAATCTCGCAAGTTCCGGGCCCGGCGGCACCAATGGGCCGCGCCCGACCTCCGCGCTTAGATCCAGCGGCGCACGCGGGCTTTGTAGTCGAGATAGGGTTGGCCCAGATCCGCCTCCAACACGTCCTCCTCCTTCCGGATAAAGCGCCACTCCAGCACGAAAAGCAGGGCAAATGTCGCGCCAGAGGCAACGGTCAATCCGTGGCTTATGCTCCACCCGGCAAGGATCAGAAGGTCTGCGAGATAGATCGGATTTCGCGAATACTTAAACGGTCCACTGTCGACCAGGGCCGAGGGCCGCTGCTTCGGAATGATCGTGGTCCGAGCCCGGCGAAACGCCAACGCCGCCCAGAGGATTAGAAAAATACCAAGCAAAATCAATAGCCTGCCGAACCAGATAAGCTCTGGCCATAGGGGCTCGAACCCAGTGGTCGCGCTCGCCAGCACCATGAACCCGATCAGCCAGACCGGTGGGATGTCGATCCATTTGATCACGCCAGAGATCACAGCACCTCCACAGCGACATTGTCGATCAGCCGCGCCCGGCCCAGATGGGCCGCGCCGAACACCCGCCCGGGCCGCGCCGGGTCATGCGCCTCGACCAGGGCCAGTGTCTCCGGGTCTCGCGCCTCGAGGTAATCGACCTTCTCGAACCCGGCCTTCAGCAAGGTCTTGGCCGCCGCCTCGCATTCCTCGGCCACCGAAAACCCTTTTGCAATCCGATCCGCGGTTGAGAACAGCACCCGGTTCAGATGCGCTGCCACCCGGCGTTGATCAGCGTCCAAATACCGGTTGCGCGAACTCATCGCCAGCCCGTCCGGCTCCCGCAGCGTCGGCCCACCGAGGATCTCCGTCGGGATATCCAAATCCCGCGCCATGCGCCGGATCACAGCCAGCTGCTGCCAGTCCTTCTCACCGAAAATCGCATAATCCGCCCCCGCCTGGTTCAACAGCTTCGAGACGACCTGTGCAACCCCATCCATATGCCCCGGCCGCGCCGCGCCACAGAGGCATTCTGTCAACCCTTCAACTCGAACTTTTGTAGCAAAACCAATAGGATACATCTCTTCCAGCGAGGGCGCAAAGACCATGCTACAGCCTGCATCCTGCAGCATTTTGGTATCCCTCAGCTCATCCCGAGGATAGCTCGACAGGTCTTCGTTTGCACCGAATTGCGTCGGGTTCACAAAGATCGTCGCAACCACCCGGTCGGCCACCTCGCGGCCCATGGCGATCAGGCTCAGATGCCCGTCATGCAGCGCGCCCATGGTCGTCACCAGACAGACCCGCTGGCCACTCCGGCGCCACTCGACGATCCGAGCGCGGTGCTGGTCGACTGTGCGAACGATCCTCATGCGCTCTCAATCCCCGAAACACCTGGGCCGGTCAATCGCGAATTCGTCTTGACCCGGGCGGCCCAGGAACGACATGAGAGCGGTCATGAGCGATTGGTGGACATCCCTGGCCGAGACCCATGCCGAGGTTTGGCACCGCCTGACCCGAGGCGTCGCAGACCGGCGCGCGCCCGCCCGCCATCCCGTGCTGGCGACCCAGGGGCAGGGCGGCTTTGCCGAGGCGCGGGTGATCGTTCTACGCGGCGCAGATCGAGAGGCCGGGACGCTGGAGCTCCACACCGATAGCGCGTCCTCCAAGATCACCGAGATCCGCCAGAACCCAGGCGTGACATTGCTGATCTGGGAGCAGACGGCCAAGCTGCAAATCCGCCTGCGCTGCCATATCACTGTGGCGACCGGGGCTGAGACCGCACAGACATGGGCCAAGGTTCCAGATACAGCCAGGCAGGTCTATGGTGGCGCTCCGGAACCAGGCCAACCCATTGATCAGCCAGAAGAATTCTCAGCCAACCCTGACCCGAACCGTTTTGCAATTCTCACCTGCCAGATTGCCGAGATCGAGACCTTGCATCTCGGTCAGGACCGCCACCGACGGGCAGCCTTT
>JBCDAS010000200.1:0-8016 GCA_039185235.1 Pseudomonadota bacterium | reverse complement strand
TGGCTGGCAATCCACGCAGTCAGTTGCAGGCGGCGCAGCATGATGAAGGTCGGGAGCTCCGCCTCCACCTCCGCTGGCAAATCTGCAACGCTCCGATACCCTCGGCACCAGGCGTCTTTGAGGGCGGGAATGCTCGGGTCTGTCTCGTAGAAACTGATCGCCGCAGCGAAGTCGAAAGCAAACCAGCCAAACCCGCAATCGTCAAAGTCAATCAATCCGATCCGGTCCCCTTCGACCAATAGATTGGCAAGGCGCAGATCTGCATGGATGAGGCCGAACCGGTCCGGCCCCGTCCCGAAAGCGGCAAGCCTGTGTTCGAGGACGTCGCAGGCCCGCTCCAGAATCGCACGTCCATCGCTGGTCAGACCCAAGCTATCGCGCCAGCTGCCCCAATGTGGCGTCGTTCCAACAGTGGTGTCGAAACTCCATGTCTTGCGTTGGAAGTTAGCTGGAGGCGCCCATCCCCTCACATGATCATGGAGCTTCGCGCTGATCGCGCCAAGTCGGTGAAACCCATCGGTGAGGTCATCGGTTGGCGCAGGCTCTGTGCCCGCCATGAACTCGAAGGCCACAACATCGCGCATCTCGCCCGCCGCTTCCATCGCGGCGATCCGCTCCCCATTGGTCAGGTTCAGAATTGCTGGGATCGGGGCAGTCTGGTCAGCCCGCAACGCATCGATCCAAGCCAGCTCAGACAGGATCTCGGCACGCGTGTGATAGTTCGGGCGATGCACCCGCAGGATCACGGGTGCCGCTGCGTCCGGGTCATCAGCCCGATAGGTCGCGTTCTCAGAGATATTCAGGAGCGAGATCTTAGTCTCGGGCGAAAGGCCCCAGGCACTGACTGTCTCCTGAAGTCCCTGCTGGAGCGCCTGCAAGAATGCCTCGGAATACATCTCGCCCACGCGCACCCCCTTCGACCTGCCGATACGCGAGGTTAGGCAAAAACCCGGCCAGGAACAACAAATCTTCTTGCAACGCAGCAAAGTGCCCTCGATGCTGCACTGCAACGCGATCCCGCAGGGGCAACCGCGCCTGGCAAGGTCGGTCGCGTGGCATAAAAAGACAGAAGGAGGCCATCATGTTCACCCCTCTCACCGGCAAAAGCGTTCTGGTCACTGGCGGCTCGATGGGCATCGGCAAGGGCATCGCGCGCGTCTTCGCCAAGGCAGGTGCCAAGGTGATGATCGCCTCCCGGGGCGAGGAGGCTGCAAAGGCAACGGCCGAGGAGCTCGGCGCCTCTTATGTCACCGGCGATGTCGGCAAGTGGGAGGATGTGCAGCGAATCGTGGCGACAACGGTGGAAGCCCATGGCGGGCTCGACGTGCTCTGCGCCAATGCAGGCGCCTTCCCACAGACCAAAATCGTCGAGATGGATCCCGATGAATGGGACCAGGTCATGCAAACCAACCTGAAGTCGTCCTTCCTATGTGTGAAAGCCGCGATTCCGGCCTTTGAGAAGGCGGGCCAGGGACGAGTGATCCTGACCTCCTCGATCACCGGACCAGTGACCGGTTTCCCCGGCTGGTCGCATTACGGTGCGTCAAAATCGGGTCAGCTTGGCTTTTTGAAAACAGCCGCCATGGAGCTTTCCCGCTACAACACAACAATCAACGCGGTCATGCCGGGAAATATCTACACCGAGGGCCTGCAAGGCCTGGGCGAGGACTACCTTAAGACAATGGCCGCCTCGATCCCTCTCAAACGCCTCGGCGATGTCGAGGATATCGGCAACGCAGCGCTCTTCTTCGCATCCAATGAAGCGGGCTATATCACCGGCCAACAGATCGTCGTCGACGGTGGGCAAATCCTGCCGGAATCCCTCGAAGCCATCGAAGTCATTTGATTCAGAAACCTGATCGTTCAAATCTCGAGCGGTCTTACCCAACCGCCTTCTTCGACACGCAACACCAAGCGCGGCAAACAGCTTCGAAGGCAAAGGCGTAGACACAAAATACCTAGTTGGCGGAGATCGGTGGAGAAAGTTCGAACTCCCTTTTTGAGATCTTGCGGGACCGGTACGAACACCTCAAGCATATCAGTGCCGATGTAGCTAGGTTTCCCGTGGATAGCCGCGATCCCGAGAAGGGAGGGCCGCAGCCAGTCTTGCGTCACAGATCAGGAAAGACAAGTAGGATCAACTTGAGCGCAACGGTTCTCGAGAAGCCAAAGGCCCGCCTGTCGAACCGTTCCGCCAGGGCATTCTCACTGCATTCCAGAACTTCGACCTTTCCGGAGGTGTTACCAGTCACGCAGTTCCGATGTCGTGCTGCATTCTTCAATGCAGTCCCAATCCAAAGGCAGAGAATGCCGTAAGCTCGGCGTTGATCCGGCTCGCCGAGATGAATGGGCGATATGGCTATCGTATTATCCGCAAGCTGCAGCCGACTCGTGACGGAAATCGACGAGCCTCTCGATCAGATTGCCAACGTACATCAGTCTTCGGTTATGGGCACTTTAAGAAACGCATCATCAACCAGCGTTTTTTGAGCGGATTACCTACAGCTTTGAAAAAGGTGCCCTGAGCTCCATACATGGCTCCCACGTGGGTGTTTTGGTCGTGAAGCACACTGAACTAGGTGAGATGGCGCGGTTGACGGGGCTCGAACCCGCGACCTCCGGCGTGACAGGCCGGCACTCTAACCAACTGAGCTACAACCGCGTGGACCCCGAGGGGCTTGGCTCGTCTACGAAAGCACCCCTGCCCCGTCAAGAGGAATTCTTTGCCTCGCTGGTTCGCAAGCTAGTGTCGAAGCTTTTGATCTCGCATACGCGTTCTCTCCGCGCGTTTCATATTGCACTGCGAAGTTTTTTCGCGAAACAACACGCGCGTCTGGTCTTGGCCATATGGTGAGTATCGCCGAGCCGAGGTGTCACGCTAAGTTAAAATCTGGAGGCCGATTCTCCAGAGCAAAATTTGTCTGAAGGTATATTGATTTGAAGCAGTTTTCGCTTCAGGAAGGCTTGGGCTCATGATCGCGCCGCACAAACTACGAGGGTCTGGTTAAGTGCCCAAAGTCGCGCTAGGCCCTTTTTGGCCATCGGAGACGAAGAAAATCGCGTGTGAAACAGGCGCGGCTTAATACCGGGAGGCGTTCGTGAAGATTGCGATCATCATGCCCCGAGGGATGCGTTTCGGTCCAGAATCCGCAACATCAATAGACCTTTGCGTGCGCGATGCCGTCGCTGAAAGCAAATTCCGCGCCTCGACGACAATCATTTGCGAGGAGATCGATCGTCCCTTCGATGGCTTCAAGATTCTGACCTACGAGCGTGCATCGAAACTCCGCCGAATCCGTCAGGTTGCCCGAATTGTCAGATCGATCGCGCCGGATCTGATTGTCGTTCAACAGCATTTGCCAACCGCCAGCGCATTGGCCTGGCAGTTTCCAGACTGTCAGGTCATGCTGCACAAGCATAACTTTGTGGCCACAACCACCGGTCTTCGGAGATATCGGCGATATCTTGAGCTGAACCGACTCGCTGGGATCACCTTTGTCAGCCAAGCCGGGCTCGATCGTTTTGCCATCGACTATCCAAATTGCCAGGCAGCGAAGTTTGTCGCTCTCAATGGCCTGCCGGTTGAGGATTGGGGACAATCGATTGACAAGATCAATCAAATCGTTGCCGTCGGGCGGATCGAAAGCCGCAAGGGCATGGTTGAGATCGCCGATGCTTTGGCGCGTGTCCTGCCTGATTACCCAGAGTGGAACGCAAAAATCATAGGATCGATGTCCGACGAAGAGGAGACCAAAGAAGCCTTCGACAACGCAATCCAAGGTGTCGATAGGCTGCACCGAACCGGAGCCTTGTCTCACAAAGAGGTCGTCTCCGCTGTTTGCAGCTCAAAGATTGCCGTGGTGAACTCGCGAGAAGAGGCTTTTGGGCGCGTCGCGCTTGAGGGGATGGCAGGCGGGGCGGCGCTGGTAACGACCCGGGTCGGCGGCTTGAGAGAAGTTGTCGGTGATGTCTGTGTTCCGCTCGAAGATGGATCCCCCGAAGAGATCGAGAAAAACCTGAGAGCTTTGATTGCCGATCCGACCCGGCGGGAGCAACTGGCCGCTGCAGGCCGGGCGCGTTTCCAAGACAATTTCACAATCAAGCACACAGCCTCTTCGCTGGATGCCGTCTATGATGAACTGTTTCACGCGAGGTCCGGCTCCTCGCCCGGCTTTGCAGCGACGCGTGAGCATAGCATGAGCGAGAGCTCAAGCTACCGCGCCTAGAAGCAACTTCACCCTATCCAGACGAACGCAAATGGGCTCGACCTCTTGGCGCATGGCAGATAGGAGAGGGTGCGGTCGAACTGACCGTGGGATCTTAATGCCGCCGTGACTGAACTCGTAAACCAACAGACCCTGAAACTGACCAAACGCTTGATGCTCGAAAACGCAGCACATCGTTGGCGAAGCTATGCGCTGGCTTTTGGGCTGCTCTTCCTCGTCTCGGCCGCAACCGGCGCGACCGCTTATATGATGGAAGACGTCATCAATGAGATTTTCGTCGAGCGGCGCAGGGATCAGACCTTTTTGATCGCCGGTGTCGTTGCGTTGATCTTTACGTTGAAGGGGATCGCGGCCTATTGGAACTCGATCATTCTGGCAAAAGCCGGCAACGCGATTGTGGCCGAGCTTCAGAGGCGCATGTTCGATGCGCTCTTGAGCCAAGGCATGGGCTTCTACGATAGCCAGCAATTGGGCGAGTTGATCGCCCGCTTTCAGGTCAGCGTGAACGGCGCACGTGAGGCGATCAATGTCATGGTGCTCTCAATTGGGCGTGATGTTTTCTCGCTGATTGCTCTCGTCTCTGTCATGGTTATTCAAGATCCGCAGATGTCCATTATCGCACTCCTGATTGCGCCCCCTGCTGTCCTTGGCGTCACCCATCTGATGCGCAAAGTGAAAGAGGTCGCGCGGCGCGAATTCGTCTCGATCGGAAAGCTGATCAATGTGGTCAAGGAGACGACACTCGGCATTCGGATTGTAAAGATTTATCGCCTGGAAGATCAGATGCGGGAGCAGTTCGGTGATGCGGTCACATCCGTCGAACGCCTTTTGAACAATATGAACCGTATTGGCGCAATCACCGTTCCGATGATGGAGGCCCTGGGTGGAGTGGCCGTGGCTGCAGCGATCATATATGGCGGACTTAGAGTGATTGACGGCGGAGCCGAACCAGGGGCGTTCTTCTCGTTCATCACTGCGCTCTTGCTTGCTTACGAGCCCGCTCGTCGCCTCGCGCGTTTCAACGTCCAGTTCCAGCAGAACATGATCGGAACGACTTTGGTGTATCAATTGCTCGATCTGCTGGAGGCGAAAAGCGAGGCGAATACAGGTCCTGCTCTTGAGCTCAAATCGGGCGAGATCGTTTTTGAGGACGTGCGCTTCCGTTACGACAAAAACAGCCAGGACGCAGCGCTGGATGGTCTTTCACTGACCTTCGAGGCCAATCAGGTCAGCGCGTTGGTCGGGCCGTCTGGTGGGGGGAAGTCAACGATCCTGTCGCTGATCACCCGTCTCAGGCAGCCGGATTCAGGGCAAGTTCTGTTGGATGGAACGGATGTTAACAGTGTCTCGGCCTCGTCCCTGCGCGAGGCGGTTTGCTATGTCACTCAGGACTCGTTTCTCTTCGATATGCCCATTCGCGAGAACATCCGACTGGGTCGTCCAGAGGCGACGGATGAGGAGGTCGAGGAGGCGGCGCGCCAGGCTTTTGCCCATGACTTCATCCTGAAACAGCCCAACGGATATGAAACAATGGCCGGAGAAGGCGGCGGCAAGCTTTCAGGCGGCCAACGCCAAAGGGTTGCGATCGCGCGCGCAATGCTGGCCGATTGCCCAATCATTCTGTTGGACGAGGCGACCTCAGCCCTCGACAGTGCGTCCGAGCAAAAGGTGCAAACAGCACTTGCCAAACTGATCGAAGGTCGCACAACCATCGTGATCGCCCACAGGCTCTCAACCATTCGCAATGCCTCGAAGATTCTGGTGATCGACAAAGGACGCTTGGTCGAGGTCGGAAGCCATGAGGAGCTGTTGGCAGCCGATGGCGTCTACGCACATCTGCACCAAATCCAATTCAACCCTAGCGCGTCTGAGGCAAAGAAATGATGCCTCGGGCGGTGAAGGTCTAGCCCGGATGGCTCAAACCGAGCCGAACGTCGCTGAGCGTTTACGCGAAGTCTGGTGGACCTTGCGACGATGGAGCCCCAAGCATCTCTGGTACATCACGAGGATCCCACGGCGCCGGGCGCGTTGGACCAGGAACGATGCGCGTAGGCTAGCTCCTTACATTGAGCGCAAACCGCTTCCAAAAGGGCCTTCTATCGAGATAGTTATAGGTGATCTTGCGGGGCATCATGGTCTCGCACGATCAGCTCAGTATGAGATCAGCCGATTACGAGAGGCAAGTCTTGATCTGATCGTCCTCGATTTCAGCAAGGTGCTCTATGCTAGAGAAGTCGGAGATCAGTTTAGAGCCGACCGACCAATCTCCAAGATCTATCTCCTCTGCCAACCTGACAACTACTCCCAAGTCTTGGGTCACTTCGCGCCAGAGGATCTCGCCGGCGCGCGGCGGGTTGGACTTGTAGCTTGGGAGAACGATCAGTTCCCACATCGATGGAAACACTCAATTCAAGTGCTGGATGAGGTTTGGGTGCCGTCGGAGTTCAGCGCGGCAGCAATTCGCAAAGGAACCTCTTCTGAAGTTGTTGTTCGACCTCACAATACTACTGTCCGAACAGGTTTGACGCCCCTGGATCGCATGCGGTTTAACATTCCTCAAGACGCCTTTCTTGGCCTTGCAATCATGGACATTCAGAGCTGCCCGGAGCGCAAGAACCCTTGGGCCCATATCCGCGCTTGGCAGGCGGCCTTTGGCGACGATCCCTCCAAGGTGCTTTTGATGAAGATCCGTGCAGGCAAACGCACCAAGGTTGTTCTAAAGGAGCTGCGCGAGATGATCGGCAAGGCTCGCAATATTCAAATCCTGACGCAGGATTTCAGCGCCGAAGAGATCGAGCGGTTTCAACGGATGGGCGACGTCTTTCTCTCACTCCACCGATCTGAGGGCTATGGGCTGGTGATCCATGAAATGCTGATGCATGGCATCCCGGTGCTTGCCACCGATTGGTCCGCCAATCACGAGTTTGGCCCCAACTATCCAAACTACTTTGGGGTTTCTTATGATCTGATCCCCTATTCGGACTGGATGCACCACTACCCGGGACCCTCCTTCAAATGGGCGGACCCAAGTATCCAACACGCGGCCGGCCTGCTAAGGGACATCGCCGACACCCGCAAGGCGGGATGAAGACAAAAGGATAGACGGATGGCAAAACGGGCACTGATCACTGGGATCACCGGTCAAGATGGCGCCTACTTGGCAGCCCTCCTGCTCGACAAGGGTTACACAGTGTTTGGCACCTATAGGCGCACCAGTTCTGTCAACTTTTGGCGGTTGGATGAGCTGGGCATCACCGAGCACCCTGACTTGAAGCTGGTCGAGTTCGATCTGACCGATATGTCATCAAGCCTGAGGTTGTTGCAAAGCGCGGAGGTCGATGAGGTCTACAACCTCGCGGCCCAAAGCTTTGTCGGTGTGAGCTTTGACCAACCTGTAACCACAGCCGAAGCAACAGCAATTGGCCCGCTCAACATCCTCGAAGCAATTCGGATCGTGAACCCAAAGATCCGCTTTTATCAGGCATCCACCTCAGAGATGTTCGGCAAGGTTCAGGCGATACCACAGACCGAGGCGACACCGTTTCACCCGCGCAGTCCCTATGGGGTCGCGAAGCTCTACGGCCATTGGATCACGGTGAATTATCGCGAGTCCTATGACATCTTCGGGTCGAGCGGGATCCTGTTCAATCATGAGTCGCCCCTCCGCGGGCAAGAGTTCGTGACCCGCAAAATCTCGGCCTCGGTTGCGCGGATTAAAGCAGGGCAACAAGCGCGGCTAGAGCTTGGCAACCTCGATGCCAAACGCGATTGGGGCTTTGCGCAGGAATAT
>JBCDAS010000199.1:0-8067 GCA_039185235.1 Pseudomonadota bacterium | reverse complement strand
GGCTATATCCGCTTTGGCATGATCTGCACGATCCTTCTGGTGGTCGGGCTGGGTGGCTGGGCGGCGACGGCGCAACTCGCAGGCGCCGTGATTGCCGCCGGTCAGCTCCGCGTCGAGGCGCAGCGCCAGGTTGTCCAGCATATCGATGGCGGCGTAGTTGGTGAGATCTTGGTCAAAAACGGTGATGTGGTCCGCGCGGGCGATATTCTGATCCGCCTTGACGCGACCACACTCTCATCAGAACTCGCCGTGTTGGAGAGCCAGCTTTTCGAGATCATGGCCCGGCGTGCCCGGCTTTTAGCCGAACAGGCCGATCAGGCCCAGATCCTCTTCCCCGCAGAACTGCTGGACGTCGCCCGCGGCCGCCCCGAAGTGCAAGCCCTGGTCGACGGCCAACAACGCCTTTTCAATGCGCGTCTCAAAACCCTGAACTCGGAAATGGCCGTGATGGATGAGCGTGAAGCCCAAATCCGCGAACAGATCGAAGGGGTCAAGGCAGAGATGCAGGCCCTCCGGAAACAAAGCGAGCTCATCGGCAAGGAGCTGGTCGCCATGCGCTCGCTCCAGGAGAAGGGCCTAGCGCAGGTCAACCGCGTCCTGGCGCTGGAACGCGAAGAAGCCCGCCTGCTCGGCGAGTTCGGCCAGATGAAGGCACAAGGCGGCCAGTTGGGCGTCCAGATCGCAGAATTGAAGCAGGAGCGCCTCAGAACCATGGATTCGCGGCGTGAGGAAGCGATCACTCAGGAACGTGAGCTTGGCTTCCGCCAGTTGGAGCTGGAGGAGCGGCGGATCGCGCTCAACGAACGCCTCAACCGTCTCGAGATCCGCGCGCCCCGCCCGGGAAGCGTGTTGGATATGCAGGTCTTTGCCCTCAAATCGGTGATCCGCCCGGCTGATCCGATCCTCTATGTGGTGCCCAATGACACCGGCATGGTGGTCGATGCCCGGGTCGAGCCGATCAACCGGGACCAGGTCTCCCCCGGCCAGGACGTGGTCCTGCGCTTCTCGGCCTTCAACACTCGCACCACGCCCGAGGTCTTTGGCCGGGTCATGACCATCTCGAACGACACGCTGACCGATGAGGCGCAAGGATTTAGCTACTTCCTCGCCGAGGTGAGCCTGAATGAGGGCGAGATCGACAAACTCGAAGGCGAAGAACTGGTCGCCGGTCTCCCGGTCGAGGTCTATATCCAAACCGGGTCCCGCACACCGCTGAATTACATGCTCCGCCCGATCACCGATTACTTCAACCGCGCCTTGCGGGAAGAATAAGCCGGGGCAAGGGCTTGACCCGCCGCTGGCGCTGGCCATCTCCTCTGTGGACAGGAGCAAAGCGAGGCGTCCGAGCCCCCATGACCATCCCGCCCAGCGGCGCCGAGGCGGCCGAGCCCGGATCCACATTGGAGATCCAGATCCTGCCCGGGATCGACGCGATCTCGGCGGCCGACTGGGATGCCTGCGCCTGCCCAGAGATCCAGGATGGCGGCCGGGCGATCGACCCTTTCACCACCCATCGGTTCCTGCTTGCGCTCGAAGAAAGCCACTCCGCCATGCCACGCACCGGCTGGCGGCCGCAACATGTGGTGGCGCGCCTCGACGACGAGGTGGTGGGTGTCATGCCGCTATACCTCAAAGGCCACAGCCAGGGCGAGTTCGTCTTCGACCACTCCTGGGCCCATGCTTGGGAGCGCGCAGGGGGCGATTACTACCCCAAACTGCAATGCGCGGTGCCCTTCACCCCCGCCACCGGGCGGCGCCTGCTCGCCCGGCGCGACGCGGCCCTGCCCGAGGACACGATCCGCGCGGCCCTGGTTGAGGGGGCGAGCACCTTCTGCGCCCGCCATGGCCTCTCCTCGCTCCACATCACGTTTTGCACCGAGGAGGAATGGGTTCTGGGCGGCGAGATCAAGCTCTTGCAACGCACCGACCAGCAGTTCCATTGGCTCAATGACGGCTATGCGGATTTCGACGCCTTCCTCGCCGCCCTCTCATCGCGCAAACGCAAGCAGATCCGCAAGGAGCGCGCGCGCTCGACCGAGAACGGCATCACGATCCACGCTCTGACCGGCGACGCGATCGAGCCGCAGCACTGGGACGCGTTCTGGCGCTTTTACCAAGACACTGGGATGCGCAAATGGGGCAGCCCCTACCTCACCCGCAGCTTCTTCGATCTGGTGCAGGAGCGGATGCGCGATCTGACACTGCTGGTGCTTTGCGAGCGTGATGGCCGCTGGATCGCAGGCGCATTGAATTTCATCGGGCGCGAGACCCTCTATGGCCGCTATTGGGGCTGCACCGAAGACCACCCCTGCCTGCATTTCGAGGCCTGCTATTACCAGGCCATCGATTACGCGATTGCGCATGGCCTCAAACGGGTCGAAGCGGGCGCGCAGGGCGGGCACAAACTCGCCCGCGGCTATGGGCCGGTGACGACGCGCTCGCTCCATTACCTGCCCGATCCAGGCTTTCGCCGGGCGGTCGCGCAATATCTCGAATCAGAACGCCGCGCCGTCGACCGGGAAAACGCGGCCCTGGCCGAGATGACCCCGTTCAAGAAAACGACTTAAGCCATCCTCGAACCTCCCCGCCATCGCACCGCGCGGGCGATCGCGGGGATCGCGGGGATCGTCTCTGTTGCGCCACTGGTCCGAGCGACAATGGCGATAAGGGTGGGAGCGGCCAAGCAGAGCGCTTGCAGCGCCCTAGATCTGTCCGGCCAATGCGTCGCCCAGGGTCACGACCGCCTGGCCCGGATTGTCCTCGATGTTCATGACCTTGACTTCACCATTGGCAACCAGGGCCGAGAAGCGCTTTGCCCGCGTGCCGAGCCCCACGGCTGAGCCATCGAAATCCAGCCCCATCGCCTTGGTGAAGGAGGCATCCGCATCGCCCAGCATCCGGATCCCAGCCTCTTTCGCACCGCTGATTTCGCCCCATTGCCCCATCACGAAAGGATCATTGACCGCGATACAGACGATCTCATCCACCCCTTTGCCGCGGAGATCCTCGGCGGCTGCGATAAAGCTCGGAAGATGCGCGTTGTGGCAGGTCGGCGTGAACGCCCCCGGCACGCCAAAAAAGGCGACCGTGCGGCCATCGAATACGCTCGCAGTCTCGACCGGTGCTGGCCCATCGGCGGTCATCTCAAACAGCTTGCCCGCCGGCACTTTCTCTCCAACAGCAACCATGGGGGGTCTCCTTCCTTATCCGAGGGTGGTGGTTGTGGGTCTAAGTAGACCTTGAAGGGCCCGAGGAACAGGGGCGATCAAGCAATCATTTTCATCAAGGCAATCTGCGTCTCACCATAGCGGCGCTGATCGACCATCTCGGCCCAGTCAAACTCTGGCACGGCTTCGTCCGAGGCGAGCTCCAGCACCACCACCGCATCCGCTCCAATCCACCCGCCGTCTTGGGCCGATCTCAACGCCGCCTCTCCCAGACCGCTGCGATAGGGCGGATCGGCGAAGATCAGCGAGAAAGCCTCGCCCCGGCAGGGGCCCAGTCGGGTCGCGTCCCGGCGCCAAATCTTGGTCTCGCCGATCACGCCCAGCGTCTCGACATTGCGCCGGATCAGCGCACGGGAGGTTGCGAACTCATCGATGAAAACCGCCCGCGCCGCGCCGCGCGACAGGGCTTCGAGCCCCAATGCCCCGGTCCCTGCAAAGAGATCCAGCACCCGCGCGCCCTCGATCGGCGGATAATCCCCATGGGCGAGCAGATTGAACAAAGCCTCGCGCACCCGGTCCGAGGTTGGGCGCAAATGCGCCGCCCCGCCGCCATCCGCCCCCGGTGCCGCCAGCCCGGTGCCGCGAAACCGGCCGCCGATGATCCGCATCTCAGAGCACGCGGTCGAGGGCTGTGATCAGGCGATCGACCTCTTCAGCCGAGGTGTAATGCGTGAAGCTGACCCTCAGCACACCATGGCTGGGATCGATCCCCATCGCCTCGAGCACCCGGGGGGAGTAGAAGTCGCCGCCGCCGCACATGATCCGATGCTGAGCCATCTCGGCGGCCAGGTCCTCGCCGCCGCGCTCATGCAGGATTGCAAAGGTCGGCGCGCGGCTCGCCGGATCGCTCGGGCCGATCAGCCGGATGTTGTTGCGCCCCGAGAGCCACTCGATCAGAGGCGCCATTCGCGCCACCTCAGCCGCGCGCATCAGATCATGGGCCGAGGCGCTGCCGTGATGGGTGCTCACCCCCTCGAAGTAATCCGCCATCGCGCCCAGCGCCGCGATCTGGGCGTGATCGGGCCCCGCGGGCGTGAAGCGTTTGGTCCGCGCGCCTTCGTTGAACCCATGCCCTTGGCTGACCAGCCGGTCCGCGAGCCCGTGGCGCATCACCATCACGCCCTGATGCGGGCCATAGGTCTTGTAGCTGGAGAAGAGATAGACATCCGCCCCCAGCGCCTGAACATCCGGCAGGCCATGGGGCGCGTAGGAGACCCCGTCGACCACCGTTACCGCGCCCGCCGCATGGGCCTTGGCTACCAGCTCGGCCACCGGGTTGATCTCGGCGACGATGTTCGAGGCATGGGGCATGCAGACGAGCTTGGTCTTCTCGGTCAACAGCGCCTCCAGCCCCTCCGCCGGCAGATGCCCGGTTGCAGGGTCCACCTGCCATTCCCGAACGACAATTCCGGCATTCGCCAGCCGCCGCCAGGCGCCCGTATTGGCCTCGTGATCCTGGTTGGTCACGATGATCTCGTCACCGGGCGCCAGAGTCTCGCGAAACGCCTGAGCCAGGACGTAAACGTTCTGCGTGGTCGAGGGCCCGAAATGCACTTCGTCGGGCGCGACCCTCATCTGCCGCGCGAGCTTTAAACGCGCGTCATCCATCATCTGCCCCAAACGCTCAGAGGAGGGAAACGCCCAATAGGGCTGTGTTTTGCAGTTGGTATAGACATCCGTCAGGCAATCAACGACCTGCTGGCACGGATAGGACCCGCCCGCATTCTCAAAGAAATCCCACCCCTCCAATTCGGGCGCGCGGAAGGCCGGGAATTGATTGCGGACAAAGTCGAGATCAAGCGTGGTCATGGGGGTCCTCGGGTGTGAAAGCCGCGCGACCCTACCCGTGGCCCTTGCCCCTGTGAAGACCCGGGCGGCGGGTCAGTTTTAAATTGTCAAACAAATCCCCCTCGGGCAAAAGGGCGGGGATGAGCGAAGCGCAAGAACCCCAAGACCAAAGCGTCGGCCACCAGATCGCGGAAGAGATCCGCGAGATGATCGTCGATGGCCGCCTGGGCGCCGACGACCGGCTGCCCGGAGAGCAGGATTTGGCGACGCGCTTTGGCGTCTCCCGCCCCTCGGTGCGCGAGGCGTTGAAACGGCTGGCAGCCCAGAACCTGATCCGCACGCGGCGCGGCGCCTCAGGCGGGAATTTCGTGAACCGGATCGGCTGGCAGCAAGCGCGCGAGCAGTTCGAGGCGACCGCGACCATGTTGGTCGTCATGGGCGATATCGACCCCGATGCGCTGGCCGAAGCCCGGCTGACCCTGCTCTCGGCCATTGCTCCCTTGGCGGCCGAGCGGCGCTTGGCGGAAGAACTCACAGCGCTGCGCGACGAGATCGACCTGCAAGAGAGCAAAACCAGCGACGAGGATTTCTGCGCCTCGGATGTGCGCTTTTATCGGATCTTGGTGGAGGCCGCGCGCAACCCGCTGCTCTCGGCCCAGATGGCCAGCGTGATCGAGGCGATCCAGCCGCTCCTCAACATGATCATCTATCGCGCGCGGGACCGCCATACGATCGCTGCACGCCACACAAAGCTGCTCGCGGCGCTGGAGGCGCGGGATGCCCCGGCAATGATCGCGATCCTGCGGGATCTCAATGACTATACCGTGAGCCTGGTGCGCGAGGCGCAGGACGCCCGCGAAGCCCGCCAGACCAGCAAGGAGAGCGGCTAATGCGCCTGATCGATTGGATCGACGATCCCCGCGCCGTGACCCTGGCGGTGACCATCCTGATCGCAGGCGCCCTCTGGGTCGCCACTTGGTCGGTGATGGGTCAGATGGATATGGGCGCCATGGGCATGGGCTCGGGCATGGAAATGGAGCAGGGCTCCATGGAGATGGGCTCGGGTATGGAGATGGGCTCTGGCTCCTCCGAGATGAGTTCCGGTATGGAGATGGGTTCTGGCTCCTCCGAGATGGGCTCAGGCATGGGGATGTCGGGAATGGATATGTCCGGCATGTCCATGTGGGGCATGTCGATGGACCCTTCCGATTGGAGCCTGCGCACCATTTGGGAGGCCTCGCTCATGTGGCTCCTGATGATGGCCGCGATGATGCTGCCCGCCATGTCGCCCGTGATGGCGATCTATTCCGGGCTTGCGGCGAAAGAGGACAAAGGCCTGCGTCTGGCCGCTCGGATCACGCTCTTCACCTCGGGCTATTTCCTGCTTTGGGCCGCCTTCTCCATCGCCATGGCCTTGGTGCAGCTTGGCCTGCGCGGGTCGGAGTTCTTCACCTTGGGCGGCACCCATGCAACGCCGATCATGGGGGCTGCCCTGATGATCGTCGCGGGGGCCTACCAGCTCTCACCGGTCAAAGACGCCTGCCTCAAGCATTGCCGCCACCCGTTGACCTATCTGTTGACCCATTGGCGCGAAGGCCTGCAGGGCGCGTTTTATGTGGGCGCCAATCACGGGATCTATTGCGTCGGCTGCTGCGCCCTCTTCATGGGCCTGATGTTCGTCTTTGGCGCCATGAATGTGTGGTGGATGGCGGTGATCGCCCTCTACTTTCTGGCCGAGAAGATCGCGCCCGAGGCAGAACGCTGGGGCCGCTGGACGGGCTACGCCCTTATGGTTGGCGGCGCAGGCTGGGTCATGTATCAAGTGACCCAATAGGGGAGACTGGCAGAATGGCAAAAGACAAGCTCAAAAAGATCGCCAAATCGCGGGCGCTGAAGGTGATTGAGGACAAGGATGTCCCGATCCCCCATGATGCCGAATGGAAGATTGACGGGGAATTGGCGCTGTCATGCTCTTGCGAGCTGTTCTGCCCCTGCGTGGTCTCGCTCGGCCAGCACCCGCCGACTTTGGGCTTCTGCCACGCCTGGATCGCGGCGCGGATCGATAAGGGCCGCTATGGCAATACCAAGCTGAACGGGCTGAATGTCTGTCTCTTGGTAGATATCCCGGGCAAAATGGGGGCGGGGAACTGGACCGTCGCGCTCTATATCGACGACACCGCCAATGACGCCCAATACGCGGCGTTGGAGAAGATTTTCACCGGGGCTGCAAAGGGCACGACCGGGCTCTTCCGGCTGTTGGTCGGCAACTACCTTGGCGCCCGGCGCGAAGTGGTGGATTATGAGACTGATGGCGAGATGCGCACCATCTCAGCTGGCAGAGCGGTCTTTGGCGAAGTGGCACCGATCAATGGCGCCGATCCGGACCACTATGTGACGGTCGAGAACACCTCCTACTGGATGGGACCGAGTGTGATCATCGCCCAGGCACGCAAGTCAAAGATCCGCGATTTTGGCCGGGTTTGGAATTTCGATGGGGGGTCTGCGGAGCTCTGCGAGATCAGCTGGCAGGGCCCCTGATCAGAGCGCAAGCCGCGGCAGGGGGCCGCGCTCCGGCCCAAGTTCGCAGCGGTTCTTCTCGCGCTGAAGTCGTGCGGCCACGGGGCTGAGATCAATGATCTCAAAGACCGCGAATGTGCCAGAGCCATAATCCACGACCCGCTCGGCCGTGTTCTCCAAATAGGCGTTGATCAGAAGCGGTGTGTCCCCTTCACGCACCAGATAGGTCAGGATCTGCTTGCCCGTGAAGTAGTTCTGCGGCGAGATCAACGAGGTGCGGTAGATATCCTCATTGATCGCTATCCGACGCGCGCCCAGTCGCTCGCCCAAAGCCTGGGCGATGTCTTTGCGGGCATGGATGCCCTCGAAAAGCTGAGCCAGGAGAACCGCCGCCGGTCCATCGACCGAGGGGGCACAGATCTGGCCATCAATCGCCGTGCGGATCCCGATCCGGGTGCCCACAATCCCGTCGCTTTGGACGACATCGAGCCCCTCGGCAGAGACCAGCGAAGCCGAGTAGCCGGCGCGCTTGTCC
>JBCDAS010000198.1:0-8077 GCA_039185235.1 Pseudomonadota bacterium | reverse complement strand
TTCCTTGCGTCAGGAAGATTGATCGGAAGAGTGCGACCGGGCCCTTTTGGCCAGCGCGGCGAGCCGGGATCGGAGCTCCTCGGCACCGCGCATTGGTGGATCTAACCACACCCGTGCCACCCGGTCACCAGCGACCAGATCCAGCCCTTCAAGATCGATGCAGGCGAGGCGCCAGTCATCCCCTGCCACTTTCGCCAACTGAGCAGCGTAGAGGGCCACTGCATCAGCATGATCTTCGTTCATATGCTGGACAGCCCCAGCCTCGATGGTCTCGAGTTCCCCGTCCGTCGGAGCAACAAGATCCTCGCGCGCCATCGCATAGGCTTTGCCAAACCCGCCATTATACGATGCGCCCTCGATCTCGAGGCGCCAAAAGGCGAAATCGCCGAAATCGACATAGAGCGCCGCTTTCGGGTGCCGCGCCAGAAACCGCGCTCGCAGCAACGCGCGTTCCTCGGTCGAGGCTTTACGGGCGCGTCCGAACACGGTGATCCGGGGATGAGCCAGCGGATCTCCCTTACCCGGCTCGCCCAGCAGCAACGAGGCACGCGGATCCGCCTCCAGCGCTCCGAAGTGACCCGAGAGTTGCGAGATAAGGAAACTCGGCGCGCCATCGCTCGCCGTTGCCAAGGACACGCGGCTTGCCATGGGGATGCCGGTTTGGGGATCAAGCGTCCCCAAAGCACCATAGCGCGCTGTCCTCAGGAAGGTCTTCGCGGCACGCCTGGCGTCATCATCGACAGGTTGCAGGACGTCTTTTTCAGCCATGTGTTTCTCGCGAGCCCCAGATTTCCAACTAATCTGTCTGATGAATGTGCGAAGAGACGGAAAAATCAATGCGCAGCTCGCGGAACTGCAAGGTTGGGCTGCCGAATGGGTGCGGAACTTCAAGGGGGTTCGCTGCGACGATCCAACCCCTGCCAGCTTCCAGCTAGAGGCGATCAACCTGTCCTCAGCGCGACAATCGGCTTCATTCTCCTCTGTGGATTGCACTTTCGGGCAGAATTTGTGACGTTCCGCCCGTGAGCCAGCCAAAAGGTAAGCCAACCGGTCCATCACCCCAATCGAAGAGACCAACTTGGCAGAGTGGCGATCAACACAGCAACCAGGTTTGGACGCGTATATCGACGAGCGCGGCAAGCTTGTTGCGATGGCGCAATCCATTGTTGGCAGCCGAGCGATCGCAGAGGAATTGGTGCAGGAGAGCTGGCTTCGCTGGCAGGACCAGAACTATCCCCAGAAAGCCGCACCTTCGATCTTTCGGCGGATCGTGCGCAACCTTGCGATGGATTGGCTGCGTCACCGGCGGGTTGAAGCGGGTTGGATGTCTCAACAAGAGAACGAGCCCAGCGCCGTGCCCGCCGCAGAACGCCTCGCGATCGTGCGCCAGGATGTCGAGATTGCAGCCTCGGCCTTGGCGGAGTTGCCCGAGAGAACGCGTGAGGCGTTTCGTCTGAGCCGCATCGATGGTCTCACCTATGCCGAGATTGGCGCGCGGTTGGGGGTTTCGGCACCGCGGGCACATCAAATGATCCGCCGCGCGCTGATGCATATCGCGATCCGCCTCGAGCAAAGCGACGTCCCTTAACTTTTCATCCGCTCGCGCGTTATGAGTGACAGAAGCCGCGCGGAAGGAGACATCACGAGCAATGGTGAGCCCCGAGCAAGAGCTCCTCCTTGAGGAGGCAACAGATATCCTGTTGCGTTTGCACCAGAGCCCGGATGACCCAGCAGCTTCCTGGGCCAAGTCTGCCTTTCTTGAGCGCGGTGCCGCCGAGAGAGCCGCTTTTGCAATGGCGGAACGGGCGTGGTCGGCAACGGGGTCAAGGAAGAAACCCCGCCGCCCAGTTTGGACAAGCCTGGCCGCAGCCGCAGTTGTCCTGCTGGCGCTTTTTGCTTGGTCGGATCTCCATCTCCTTTGGCTGGCAGATCACAGGACCAGCACAGAGATCAGCAAGGTGCAATTGCCCTCGGGCGATCATGTGACCTTGGGCGCCGAGACCGCTCTGGCGGATGCCACGGACCAAAGTTTGCGCAAGCTGAACCTTTTGCAAGGCACCGCGTTCTTTGATGTCGAGCGGGATGGGCGGCACTTCGAAGTGTCGGCGGGTGAGTTCTCGGTCGAAGTTCTCGGAACTTCGTTCGAAGTCGCCCGGATCGATCGCAAAGTTCAAGTTGCGGTCACCGAGGGCCGGGTCGCCGTCCTGGGCCAGGGCCGCCGTTGGGAGCTCACCCCCGGGGAACGGTTCCGCTATGCGCCGGGGGGAGCGATCACCATTGAGCGGATTGGCATTCGGCAAATTGCTACGTGGCGTGAAGGTCGGCTTGTCGCCCATAAAATGCCGCTGGGAGAGTTTGCCACCATTGTTGACAGGTATCTGCCCGGCCCGGTCCTAGTGATCAGCTCGGACCTGTCCGAGGCACGGATCACCGGCAGCTACAACCTCACAGACCCGCTCTCAGCCCTCAGATCAGCCGCAGCCTCAACGGGCGCGCGTGTTGTCACGACCCCTCTGGCCCTGACCTTCCTGGTCGCTGATCAATAAAATTCGCAGCACGCTCTTAACAATCCCCGGACCTCTTCGTTTAGGAACCAACGAGCGGCTGGCGCTCGCGTTTCGGATCGAGGGGGCTCTCATGAAACTGCGTCGCAATCTGCACCTGACCTGGCCTGCACTTTTGATTAGCCTGAGCTTGCCGGGGACTCTGATGGCCAAAGAGGCGCAGCAAATCGAGATCGCGTCCCAACCGCTGGGATTGGCGCTGGCTGAGCTGGGTGAGGAAACCGGGCTGCAGGTGAGCGCACCCTCTGATCTGGTGGAGGGGCAGAGAAGTAAGGGCGTCTCGGGCACCATGACCCCCGCCGAGGCCCTGGCCGCGATGCTGGCAGGAACCGGGCTTTCCTTCGAGAGCCTCGGGCGGGATGGCGCATTGATCACCCAGGCGGCCTCCAACGGGACTGCGGATGGGATTGTAGAGCTTGACCCGATCCTGGTGCAGGGGGAGCTGCAAACCCGCACCCTTCAGGACACGCTCACATCGGTCGCAGTGGTTCCCGGGAAGGAGTTGGAAAACCGATCCGACCAAAGCGTCTTCCAAGTGATCGAACGGACCGCAGGCGCCTCGCTGGGATCGAATGCCGAGAACATCGTGATCCGCGGTGTCGTCGCGCAGGGGCTGGGCGGTGGCGCCCCGGTGATCACCACCAGCATCGACGGCGCGCGAGTTGATACTGGTCGCTTTTCCTTCAACGCCTTGGAATCCACCTGGGACCTACAGCAGGTCGAGATTCTGCGCGGCCCGCAATCGACGCAATCGGGCCGCAACGCTTTGGCCGGAGCGGTCGTTATCCGCTCGAACGATCCAGTGCACGAAGTTGAGATGAAAGCCCGCGCCGAGATCGGCAATGGCAACACGATGGAAGGCGCGTTCGCCGTCAATGTCCCCGTGATCGAAGATACGCTGGCCCTGCGCGTCTCACTCGATCGAGAGCAAACCGATGGCTTTGTGACTAACACGACGCTCAATGATGATGAATTCGATGACCGGGCCGACACGACCTTGCGCACAAGTCTTCTGTTCGAGCCGACCGAGGACTTCTCGGGCATTTTCAAATACACACGGATCGAGAGTGACAGCAGCGCGAACGGTCCGACGATCCAGCGATCCGAGTTCCCTGACCGACGGATCAGCGTCGCCAGCCTGCCCGAGCGCGAGGAGGCTACGTTTAACGCCGCAAACCTCCGCCTGACCTACGATCTCAATGAGAGCTTCTGGGTCGAGACGGAGACGACCTTCTCGAAATCCGACACGCTGACCACGACCGATCTGGATTTCACGGCGCTCCCACTGGGTGTCTTCATCAACGATCAGGAGGTCAAAGCGCTCGAGCAGGAGGTGAAGTTCCTCTACGAATCCGACCAGGTCAGCGCGGTTTTGGGCGGGTTCTTTGCCCGGGAGGAGACCGACTTCCGATCCGATTCAATCGTGCCCGCATCCCTGCTCAATCCATTGCTGCCTCCCACCCTGTCGATTGTCACCATCCAAGAGATCGCGCAGGAGCGGACGAACTATGCAGTCTTCGGAGAGGCAGAAATCGAAGTCATCCCCGATCTCACTTTTATCGCGGGCGCGCGCTATGACCGCCAAACCAACGAGGACAGCCAAGAGACCTCATTCGATCCGGCACTCCTGCCCGCGTCGAGCGCCTCAGGGGAGGAGACCTTCGATGCTTTCCTGCCAAAGGTCGGCCTCGCCTATGACTTTTCCGAGGATATCACCATCGGCGCAACCGCGCAGAGGGCCTATCGCGCCGGTGGTGTAAGCATCAGCAGATTCACTGGCAATCAGCAGGCCTTTGATCCCGAGTTCGCCTGGACCTATGAACTCTCGCTCCGCTCGCAATGGCTCGACGACCGGCTGACGCTGAACGCAAATGCCTTTTACACGGATTGGACCGATCAGCAGATCACCATCCCATCCGCGATCGACCCGCTGGATGCGTTTACCGAGAACGCAGGCACCTCGCGTTTGTTCGGTGGTGAGATCGAGATCAGCGCCCAGGCGACCGAGGATCTCAGCCTCTTCGCCGCCTTTGGCTATGCCGATACCGAATTCGAGGATTTTGTGTTCAATGGGGTCCAGCAAGCGGGCAATGAGTTCCCCTTTGCGTCGAAATACACAGCCTCTTTTGGCGGCACTTACTTCTTCTTGAACGATGCCTATCTCAGCGCGGATGCAAGCTATCAAAGCAGCGCCTTCAGCGATGTCGAAAATACACCTTCGCGCGAGGTCGAAGGCCGGTTCCTGGTGAACGCGCGCCTGGGCTATGAGACCGAGCATTGGAGCGTCATTGCCTATGCCTCCAATCTCTTTGACAAGGACTATCTGACCACGGTCCAGGCGCCGATCTTTGGCATTGAAGGGCTCGTGACGGCGGGTGCTCCGCGAACCTTCGGTGTGATTGGGCAGTTCAGGTTCTAAGGCGGACGCGGAGACATGCCGTGGCGCGTGCCGAAACCATTGGCCTGGCCAAGCCTATGAAAAAACCTGACACCGACTGGCGCAGAGCCATGCGTCGGTCGCTGCTGGCAATCGCGGTCGCAGAACGCCAATCAATCGACCAGAGCAAACCGGATCTGGCTGAAGCAGTCAGATCCCAGAATTTTGCGCAATCGGATCTAGTACAGCTGCAGCGCCCCCCACAAAAATCCAAAGACCGTCGCAGCGCCGGCCAGCGCTGCCGCCATGCCGATAAGCTTGACCATCGAGAACGGACGCTCTCCAAAGGTGCGCCCCTTCAAACCACAGGTCACGACCTTGAGATGCTTGCCGCTATATTCATAGTGCAAGATCCAAACTGGCAGCAGGATGCGCCGATACCGGATACCTGTCGTGTCTGTCAGATAGGTGAGGTCTACGATCCTGCTCTTGCCCGATTGCGATTTGATCCGGTTGGCCAAAAGCAACCGTTTGTCAGGCTCATTCTGTTTGAGGCCCTCCTGAACCGATTGGTGATGAAGCTCGGCTGCAAACCCTGCGAGATAGGCAGGCTCGAACGGGCGCAGATCGCCTGGATAGAAGTCATGCAAAATGCCGTCGCGGATCAGAGGCGTCACATGCGGGGATGCGGGCGCCAGAAGATCATCAAACTCCGTGCGCATCGACCCGCTCTGCGACCGGGTCTCTGTCCGCTTCCCGACGCTGACTTTGTATTTGATGCTGTATTTGACGGCTTCCTTGCTGTCGAAAGTCCAGAACGGCACATAGATCCCAGCGACCCGACTGCGCGCGACCACATCGGCCAAATCAGAGGGGGCGGCCCAACGCTCTGACACCCATTTTTGAGCATTCGTTTGCGCCTGCTCTTGGGTCACCGCAAAGGGGATCAGGCCAAGCGTCGGGTAGCGTTCTTGACTGGGCCGTTCGACCAAAGCGCCATGACAATAGGGGCAATTCTCCGAGATCGAGTGGCCGTGGAAGACAACCTCACCCCCGCAGGTGTCGCATTGATAGGGACGATCGCGCACCAGTTTGGGCTGTTCTGCCTGCAGAACATCAGGATCGAAGGAATGCTCTATGGTCGGATCCACGTGCGGGTTGACCGGGATCTTGTGCTCGGCCCCACAACTCTCACAGGTCAGCCGCCCGGTCTCGGGCGTATAGACACACTGGCCCGCACAACTGGTGCATTGCAGGTCCTCTTGAGCGATCGGCAGCTCTTCAGTCATTCGACAAAGCCGCTAGAATTCTGAGGACCAGTTCGAGGCGCCTGCCACTGCGCTGCAGGGCGCCGTCAAGATCACCCGTCGCCCACCAATCCCCTGTGATGGTCGCGAGGAACCAAGTCGTCACCAGCCAGACAACAATGATGGTCCACCCCGAGATAGTCCGAAAGAACCCAGGCGATCCATGCCTCAGCTCATGCCTGGCCTCTTTCACATCGATCAGTTTCTTAATGGGGTAGATGCCCAAAATCGATGCGGTGCAGAGGATCAAGAGAGTGGCGATCTCAGGCGTAAGCGAGCTTATCATACCCAATCATAGCCGCAGTTTAGAAGACGGGTACAGCTTGGACTAGCGCCCGCGCATTCGTTCGGACTTTGCGTTTCTTCGGAAGGAAACCATCGAGTGATCCTTGCCAGCGGGTTTCTGGCTGTCTGCAAAGCTCAACACCTTCGACTTCGACGCCTGATATCGGGTCATCTGGCCGATTTACCTGCTCGATCCTGCCCAAGCATCGCGCCTCGGAAACTGAAAAGGATGAAAGATCCAGATCACCGCTCCAGCACCACGCGCCCAAGAAAGGTTCACCCGTGGATCGACGGCCGTGAGCTGCCCAGGCCGGGTGGCGCACAAACTCACCCGCTCGATGTGTCACATATCCAGAACTCTCAATGGTCGAGGGCGTACAATCGCTAAAGGCTAAAGGTCTGCAAAGGTCAAACCGGATATGGGCTGTCCTCTCAGATCCGCCCAAGGGCTGACCCGTTAAGATGCCAGGTCTTGGATAACCCGGCGCAGGAAGCTCTCGCCCGCTTCGAACTGCGCGACCGAGATATACTCATCCGGCTGGTGCGCCTGTTCGATATTGCCAGGCCCGCAAATGCAAGCCGAGAAGCCTTCGTCCTGGAACTGGCCAGCCTCGGTGCCGTAGCTGACCACATGGCGGGCATTGTCGCCAGAGAGCCTGCGGCAGAGCTGCTCGGACAAGGCGCTCTCGCCCGGCTCTTCGCGCAAGCCCGGATTGGCGAGGCGTTCGGTCACTTCGATCCGGGCCTCGGGGTGGATGGCCTGCATTTCGGCTTGGATCTCCTCGACAAAGGCGAGGTATTTGTTGGTCCACGCCTCCACACTCTCACCCGGGACAAAGCGGATATCCGTCGAGAAGCGGCAATGGCGCGCGGTGATGTTGCTCGCGGTTCCGCCCTGGATCGTGCCGACATGCAGCGTGGTGAAGGGCGGCTCATAGGTCTTTTGCGGGGCATCAGCGGGCAGAGCCGCGATCTGGGCCTTGCTCTCGGCCTGCTGCTGGCGGTGCCACTCGATCAGGCGGGCCGCCACCATAACGGCAGAGACCCCAGTGTGGCAGAGGCTGGAATGCACCTCAAAGCCATGCACATCGGTGAAGAACCCGACCGAGCCCTTATGGCCGGTGACAACCTCCATCATCGAAGGCTCCCCGACGATCACGGCCGAAGCTTTGGGCAACTCGCGGGCCATGCGCTCGATCATGAAAGGGGCGCCAATACAGCCGACCTCCTCATCATAGCTGAGCGCGATCTGGACCGGGCGTTTGAGATCAGCCTTCAGCATCTCGGGCACCAGCGCCAGGGCGAGGGCGTTGAAGCCCTTCATGTCGCAGGTCCCGCGACCGTAAAGTTTGCCGTCCCGCTCGGTCACCGTCCAGGGATCGGTGCTCCAGGGTTGGCCCTCAACCGGGACCACATCCGTGTGGCCCGAGAGCACGACACCCCCCGGCTCAGACGGGCCGACCAGTGCGTGGAGATTGGCTTTCTCGCCGCTCTCATTCGGCGTCAAGTAGCTCTCGACCCCATGGCCCGCCAAGTAATCCTGC
>JBCDAS010000197.1:0-8119 GCA_039185235.1 Pseudomonadota bacterium | reverse complement strand
CCGAAGGAAGGCTTCCGGGATGGGGAGCGAGTTCCTCCGCGACGAAGATCGGGATGCGACGACCGCGCTGGTCTATCTCGAGGATCATCCGGGCATCTTCTCACGCATGGCCGGCGCCTTTGCACTTGCGGGCGCGAATGTAGTGGACGCGCGGACCTACACGACGACCGATGGCATGACATGCTCGACTTTCACGATCCAAGACGCCGAAGGCCGCCCTTTTGAGGAGAGCCGGTTGCCGCGTCTGAAGCGCACGATCGACCGGACCTTGACCGGGGAAGTGGTGGTCCGCGAGGGTCTGGCGGAGAAAACCAAGACGAAGGACAAAGACAAGAAGCCTTTCATCGTTCCCACCCGGGTCTCGTTCGATAACGAGAGCTCGGATCTCTACACAATCATCGAGGTGGATTGTCGCGACCGGCTGGGGCTGTTGCACCTGCTGACCCGGAATCTGACGGGATTGAACGTCAACATCTTCACGGCAATCATCGCGACCTATGGCGAGCAGGCGGTAGATGTGTTCTATGTCCGCGATCTCTTTGGTTTGAAAATCACCTCCGAGAGCAAGATGCGCCGGATCGAGCGCAAGCTGGTCGCGGCGGTTGAGGGGAAGAAATCCACCTCTAAGTCTGGCGTATGACGCGCGCGCCGATCCGGATCCTCGCAAGCTTCGGCACTGTGGGCGGCTGGACGATGCTGAGCCGGATCCTCGGCTTTGTGCGCGATATCCTAATGGGCGCCTTGGTGGGCACGGGGCCGGTCGCGGAGGCGTTTATTGTCGCTTTTCGCCTGCCCAACATGTTCCGGCGGTTCTTTGCCGAAGGCGCGTTCAACCTGGCCTTCATTCCGCTTTTCTCAAAGAAGCTGAGCGGAGAGGGCGAGGACGCCGCACGGGGTTTTGCCGAAGAGGCGCTGTCGGTCCTGCTCACAATCCTGATTGCTTTGACGGTTGTGGCCCAGGCCGTCATGCCTTGGCTGGTTTGGGTGCTTGCTGGCGGGTTCGAGGCGGGAAGCACGCGGGAGGAGCTGGCCATCCTCTTCTCGCGGATCTGTTTTCCCTATGTTGTCTTCATCTCGCTCGCCGCGCTCTTCTCGGGCATCGCCAACGGGTATGGGCGGTTTGCAGCGGCGGCAGCGGCCCCGGTGCTGTTGAATGTTGTGTGGATCGCAGGGATGGGCTTGGGCGCCTGGCTTGGCTGGGATATGGGGCTGACGCTCGCCTGGTCGGTCTTTCTCGGGGGCGTCGGGCAATTGGTGCTGATGGTCATCGCGGTGCGGCGTTTGGGCGTGAAACTGGGCCTGCGCCCTCCCCGCCTCTCGCCCGATGTGAGGCGGCTGATCGCGCTGGCGGTCCCGGCGGTTCTGATTGGTGGGGTGACCCAGATCAACCTGATCGTGGGAACAAGGATCGCGAGCGCGACGGAAGGCGCCGTCGGCTGGCTCTATTTCGCGGATCGGATCTATCAATTGCCTTTGGGCGTCATCGGGGTCGCGATCGGCGTGGTGTTGTTGCCAATGCTGAGCCACAAGGTTCAGGAAGGCGATCAGGCGGGGGCTGCAAACGCGATGAACCGGGCGGCGGAGTTCGCGCTGATTCTAACACTGCCGGCGGCGGCGGCCCTGATCGCCATCCCCGAGCTGATTTCGCGGGTGCTCTTCGAGCGGCTCGCCTTTACCGCCGAGGACAGTCGGCAGACCGCCTTGGCGCTGTGGATCTATGCGCTGGGGCTGCCGTCCTTTGTGCTGCACAAAGTCCTGCAACCGGCCTTTATCGCGCGCGAGGATATGCGCACGCCACTGCGCTATGCGATCATCGCGATGGTCATCAATGTTGCCGTTGCGCTTGGGCTTTATCCGGTGATCGGTTGGGTCGGCGCACCGGTTGGGACGAGTGTGGCGGGCTGGGTGATGATCGTGCTCCTCTGCAACGGGGCCCGGCGACTGGCACCGGAGATGCGGATGGACAACCGCCTCTCCGATCGCTGGTGGCGCATGCTGCTCGCGAGCAGCGCTATGGCAGCGATTGTGCTGGGGCTGGAGATCGGGCTGGCGGAGGCCGGGCTCGTCAGCACCGCGCGGCTGTTGCTAATCGTACCGCTGGGAATGCTCAGCTATGCGGGTTTCGCCATCGTCCTCGGCGCTTTTCGACCGAGCGATATGAGGGCCGCATTGCGCCGGGCCTAACCCTCTTTCAGCCGGGTTGGCGGGTAGAGATAGGCCATCAGCCAACCCATCACGAACCCGCCCAGATGCGCCTGCCAAGCCACGCTACCGCCTGCGAACCCATCGCCGCCCATGCTCTCGAAGCCAAAAATCAGGAAGAGGTGGATGACCACCAGGCCGATGACCACCCGCCAGACCGGGGATTGGCTGTACCCCATCTGAGCGAGCATCCGCGTCCGCCAGGCCAGCAAGACCCCAAGCAGGCCGAAAACCCCGCCCGAGGCGCCAACCAAAACGGCCTTGGTTTCGGCCATCAAGCCCATTGTGAATGCGCCCATGACAACCGAGGCAAAGAACACCGCCAGCATCACCATCGGACCCGCCGCCCGGCTGACGCCATGGCCGACCGCGAGCAGGATCGCCCCATTCATCGCCAGATGGATCCAACTGCCATGCAGAAAGGCGTGGGTGACAAACGACCAGTACAGCTGGGCCGGATAGGGCTGCCCCTCCATGGCTGCATCGAAATAGGGATCGAAGAAGCCGAAGGCCGAATGCATGAAGAACCAGCCAAATAGTGGCGAGACCCAGCCCGCCTCGGCAGCGGTCTCGAGCGCATGGAGGATCACCATGACACCGACGAGGATCCAGAGGGAGGAATGCACCGGCTCTTGCAGCCGGCCTTGTTGATCAAGCGCGTCCATCGCTCGGACATATAGGCCGAAGGACGCTCCGCCAAGCCCGCCTTGACGAAAGCGGTCCCTCCGCCCATAGAAGGCGCCGCGCCCGAGGGGCGCTTATGCAACCAATGAGACCTGAAATGCCACATACTCCGCGAGTCTTCTCGGGCGTCCAGCCGACAGGCAGCCTGACGCTCGGCAATTACCTCGGAGCGCTGAAGCGCTTCGTCGAGATACAGCGCGAAGGGGCAATGGAGACGATTTACTGTGTCGTCGATCTCCATGCGATCACCCAGTGGCAAGACCCCAAGGAGCTGCGCGAGGCAACGCGCTCGGTCGCCGCGGCGTTCATGGCCTGCGGTCTCGACCCGAAACAGTCGATCCTGTTCAACCAAAGCCAAGTGCCCGCCCATGCCGAGCTTGGCTGGTTGTTCAACTGTGTTGTCCGCCTCGGTTGGTTGAACCGGATGACCCAGTTCAAGGACAAGGCTGGCAAGAACCGGGAGAACTCCTCGGCCGGGCTCTATGTCTATCCGGCGCTGATGGCTGCCGATATCCTGGTCTATAAGGGCACCCATGTGCCTGTGGGCGAGGATCAGAAGCAGCATCTGGAACTGGCCCGCGACATTGCGACGAAGTTCAACAACGACTTCGGCGTGGAGGATTTCTTCCCCCTGCTCGAGCCTCTGATCGATGGCCCGGCACCTCGGGTGATGTCGCTGAGGGATGGCACCAAGAAGATGTCGAAATCGGATCCTTCAGACATGTCTCGGATCAATCTGACCGATGACGCGGATGCGATCGCGGGCAAGATCCGCAAGGCACGCACTGACCCGGAAGCCTTGCCAGAGACGCTGGAAGGCCTGTCAGAGCGGCCCGAGGCGCGCAATCTGGTGGGCATCTACGCTGCACTGACCGGCCAAAGCCCCGATCGGGTGGTGGCTGAGTATGCAGGCCAAGGTTTCGGGGCGTTCAAGCCAAAGCTTGCCGAGGTCGCAGTCGAGCATCTCTCGCCCATCACGGCGGAGATGAGCCGCCTGTTGGCCGACCCGGCCGAAATCGACAGGGTCCTGGGTGATGGGGCCAATCGGGCGGCGGAGCTGGCGGAGCCGATCCTCGCCGAGGCCTATGAGATCACGGGCTTTCTCCGCAGCCGGTAGTCGAACATGGGAGGAGGGCGCGTCAGCGTCACCCCTCCCCCAAGCCTCAGACGTGATCAGCGGCTGGATGGTGGGTCGGGCTGGTCGCACCAATGCCTCGACAAGCTGACTTAATCAGCCGCCTGAGCCATTGGTGCGCAGGATCTTTGGTAAATCGTTCATGCCAGATCTGAGAGATCGTAAAGGATGGCATTTGCAGCGCGTCTGGGAGAGGCACAAGTCTCAGATCGGGGGTGATCACCTGCTTTGCGAGGATCTCGGGTACTGTGATGATCAGATCCGTCGGCGCGATCACCGCGTTGATGGTCATGAACTGGGTCAGCCGGAGGACGATGTTTCTTGAAAGACCGTGCTCTTTCAGAATGTCGTCGATCCGGCCACCGCCTTTGCCGGTAATGCTGAGCATGGCATGCGGTGTCGCTGCATAGCCTTCGAGGCTCATGCCTTGGGACAGCAAGGGATGCCCCTTGCGCAACAGACAGACCTGCCGATCTTCGAACAGGGCCTGGCTCGCGACATTCTCCAGCACCGGGCCGTCATGCACCACGCCGAAACCCAGCGAGATCTTGCCCTCGCACATCTCTGAAATCCCCGTTGCCGACAGGTTCTCCATCTCGACCCGGATCCCAGGAGCGAGGTTGAAGACCTGTGCCAGGACCGTGGGCAGGATCATCTGCGCCAGGTAATCAGGGGCCATCAAACGGAACAGATCCTGCGCTTGTGAAGGATCGAAGATCTCTGGCTTGAAGACCGTCGACACCCCGGCCAGCGCATCTCGGACCGGTTGGCGCAGGGCCTCTCCACGCGGGGTGAGAACCATGCCGCGACCCGACCGGACGAGCAGAGGATCCTTGATGGCATGCTGCAGGCGATTGAGCGCCCGGCTCATGGCAGGTTGGGAGAGGTTAACATGTGCGGCGGCCCGGCTGACGCTCTCAGTCTCCAGCAGCGCATCGAGCGCCTTTAAGAGATTTAGGTCGATGCTCATGATATGCTTTTCATGCATGTATCTGATATAAAACATGCATTATATGTATTCAACAGATCCTCCTAGGTTTGAGCCATCGAACCACTCAAACCAAGGAGACCTCATCATGTTTGTCATTTCTGGTGTGACCGGGAACACGGGTTCCGTTGTCGCTCAAACCCTGCTCGACCAGGGCCAGCCGATCCGCGTTATCGTCCGGTCAAAAGAAAAGGGTGCGCCCTGGAAAGCGAAAGGCGCCGAGGTTGTGGTGGCCGACATGATGGACAGAGACGCCTTGTCGCAAGCACTGGCTGGGGCCAGCGGCGCCTATTTCCTTCTCCCCCCAGATCTCACAAACGACGACTTTCTGGGCGATAGTCGCAAGCGCGCGGAGGCGATTGTGCAAGCCGCTGCTGCCGCGCGGTTGCCGCATGCTGTCATTCTCTCGTCCGTTGGGGCGCAGCACGAAGACAGAGTCGGGCCGATTTCCACGGTTGCTCATCTGGAGAAGCTGTTCCTCGCCGCCTCGATCCCTCTCACCGCTATTCGTCCTGGATACTTTTTAGAGAACATTCGCGACATGATGCCCGCTGTGCTGCATGACGGTGTCTATCCCAGCATGATCCTGCCGCTCGATTTGAAGATCGATATGGTTGCAACCCGGGATATCGGTCTGACGGTCGCAGAGGCGTTGATAGATCCGCCGATGGTTGCGCATCGGGTGATTGAATTGAAAGGGGCCGAGCAATATTCGGCCAAAGACATCGCAGCTGCGCTTTCAAAGTCGCTCGACCGCGAAATCATGGCGGTTCCAGTACCGCAGGAGGCTTGGGTCGATGTGCTGAAGGAGAGCGGGCTGTCCCCCCAATCGGCCGAAACCATGGCGGAGATGCATGAGAACATCAACAATGGGCGGATCGACTTTCTCAACCCGAATGCGCGGAAGGCGCGCATCACGCTGTCGAGCTTTGTCCAGGCGATGGTCGCCGAATACGACGACCCAGAGATGCCTAAAACTCTCGCTGAACCCTTGGTGTCAGCTCGATGACGAGGTGGCGCTGGACCCTCGCGCCAAGCGCTCAGCCTTAAAGCGGAAGGGCGGGGCTAGATTGCCGCCAAGCGGCGGTATGCCCCGCTCGTTAAGTTTGTCGAGGGCCGATTGCCCCCCCGGGCCAGGCAGATGGTGGCGGGTCGCAGAGGATTTGGGATCGTGCAACGATCCTGCAACTGCTCAAACGGCGACCGAGTGTTTCTTTTCCTGGGTATCGATATAGGCATCAAAAACCGCAGCTACGACGCGAACCAGATGGGTGGCCTTTGGGTTCATGGAGATCTGCGCCCCCACCCGCGTGAGGAGGCCGTCTTGGAGCATCGGCTGCAGGTCATCTTCCAGGTCCTCATACCAGTCGACGGGCGCATCGTGCATACGGGCGATCTCGGCAAGATCGACGCGGGCATGGCACATCAGAGCCTCGATGACCGAGGCGCGCAACCTGTCGTCACCGCTCAGGGCGATCCCCTTGGCGACCGGCAGTTGGCCCGCATTGACCGCGCGCGACCAGGCGCCTGTTTCGGGGATGTTTTGCACATAGCCCTGAGGCGTACGGCCAATCGAGGTTGCGCCAAGACCCAAAAGGGCGGTTGCCGTGTCGGTCGTGTACCCTTGAAAATTCCGCCTGAGGGTCCCCGTCCGCGCCGCAATGGCCAGCGGGTCTGTCGGCAGTGCAAAATGGTCCAGCCCAATTGGGACATAGCCCTGGCTCTGGATTTCCTGGGCGGCCATCTTGGCCTGGGCAAGACGCTCTGACGCGCCAGGCAGCGCCGATTGGTCGATCATTCGCTGCTTCTTGGCAACCCAGGGTACATGGGCATAGCCAAACAGCGCGATCCGATCTGGCCGCATCTCTCCACAAAGCTCAATCGTCCTGGCGAGCGTGTCGACAGTTTGATGCGGGAGCCCGTAGATCAGGTCGAAATTGATCCCCGAAACGCCGACCTCACGCAGCCCTTCGACGGAGCGGTGGACCATATCCGGCGGCTGGATCCGGTTGATTGCAAGCTGCACGGTCGGATCGAACTCCTGCACCCCAAAACTCGCCCGCGTGAAACCCAGCGCGCCAATCCGCGCAATCATCTGATCCGAGAGCGAGCGCGGATCGCTTTCAAGCGCCAACTCGGCCCCGTCTGCGACCTCGAAATCCGAGCGAATTGTATCCATCGCGAGCGTCAGCGCATCGGGCGACAGGACCGTGGGTGTGCCGCCGCCCCAATGGAGATGGCTGACTGTCATCCGCCCCGGCAGATGGCGCGCGAGCAGGCGGATCTCGCGCATAAGCGTGGCCGCGTAACTCAGGATCGTGTCCTCGCGCTTGGCGAGCTTCATATTGCAACCGCAATACCAGCAGATCTCGCGGCAAAAGGGGACATGGAGATAGAGCGAAATGGGATCTGCGGGATCGAGCGCTTGAAGCCATCGCGCATAGTCGACAGGCCCCACGTTGTCGGAGAAGTGCGGCGCGGTTGGGTAGCTCGTATATCGTGGGACCGAACGCGTCGCGTATGAGCTGAAGTCCTGGTCCATCTCTCCCTCCCGGAGGGGTTGGCAGTGCGATTTCGAACCGGCACTCGAAAGTACTGGTCCAGGAGCACGCGATCGGCTGGACTTGCTGGCCCGCCCCACCAAACGATCGGAGAGACGCGTGAAAGCCGCCACGTGCCCAGCATAGTTGGGCATGGAAAGAGGGTTTTCTGTGATCCAGATCAAAAACGGCGCGCAGGTTGCCATTTTGCGCTCAGAGGACCCATCGAAGGTCCGAGCGTTCGATTGATCCCATCAACAAGAAGGCGGGTCGCCATGCTTCGGGAAAACCCCCATCGAACAGCGAGTCATGGTTAACGCATACCAGTCATTGGAGAAATCCAAGCGTCCTCTAGGAAATTATCTTTCGTAAAACACAAAAAAGACTAGACGCCGCGCGCCAATTGGTCTCAGGCTGAAACTTGGCCTAAGGCAAACATAGGCTTGGGCTGGGTTTGAAACTTGTTCGGTGCGGTGCCGGACCCTTGCAAGTCACCCACTAGAAAATTCCGGCGTAAGCTAGCCCTATTATGGGCCGAGGAGGGAACATGAGCCCAGATAAGTACGACCT
>JBCDAS010000196.1:0-8132 GCA_039185235.1 Pseudomonadota bacterium | reverse complement strand
TTCGCTTTGCAACCGTTTGCGATCTTCCTCGCTCGACAAAAAGCCGAGTTCGATCAAAACCGAAGGGAGATCTGGGGACTTGAGCACAAAAAAGGCCGCTTCGCGGTGCGGGCGAGTCCTGAGCAGCTGGAATTCTTGCCCAATCGCTTCAAGGATTGCCTTGGCCAAACGATCAGATTCCGGCGCCGATGCTCGCTGAGACAACTCGAGCAACAGACGCGTGACCTGGTCGGTTTCCCCAACCAAATCAGCCCCCGCAAGGACATCGGCTCGGTTCTCGCGCTCGGCAAACGCATCGGCGGCCTGATCTGTGCCCTGGTTCGACAGCGTGTAAACCGAGACGCCCTCGGCTCCCCCGTCCTCCAGCGAGTCCGCATGGAGCGAGATCATCACATTCGCCCCCGCCTCCATGGCAAACCGGATGCGCTGGCGGAGGGGGACAAAGCTGTCATCCTCGCGGGTCAGGACTGCTTTAAAGCCCGGTGTCTGATCGATCTTGGCGGCGATCACCTGTCCAATCCGAAGCACGATCTCCTTCTCGACCAAATCCTCGAAACTGGCCCCAGGGTCTATCCCACCATGCCCCGGGTCGAGTGCAACGATCAGCCGCCCATCTGCCGCAACAGGCACGCGTGGTTGCGGCACCCAGGCTGATCCTGCGGGCCAGCCGCTGGCCGCTTCGAATGCCGCATCCTCGACCGGTGTCAGATCGACTTTCAACGTGGGGCCATCACCGAGAAATGCCTGAGCAATCCCCAATGGTCGGCCAAGATCTACCACAATTCGCGGGCGGCCAGGTTGGAAGAACCCATACCGCGCGACAATTCCCTCCGGCACCATGAAGTCCGGGCCGAAGACGCCCTCATCAAAATCGATCACCAGGCGGCGTGGATTGGTTAGAAGGAACGCCTCGAAGCCAAGATCCCTCTCCATTCCGATCACAAGACGTGCACCGCCGCCCTCGAGTTCCAGCGCCATGGTCTCGATCAAGGGCGCTTCGTTTGACAAAGCTCCGGCCTGCCCCAACACCAAAATGCAGAAGCTTAATGCGCAGATCCACTTCGACACGCGCTGCTGCAATCGCCCTCGCCACAGAATCAGTTTGTCAGTTTCCGATTTCACAAGTATATGGCGATTAGGACATGTCGTCTGTTTTGTGTTTGCGGTGATTCCCGCATGGCGGATGCCCGTTGAAGAGCACCAGACAGCGTCCCGGAAGCGCCCGACCCGATGGTTGCCTAACCCCGTGGTGGATTGCGTACCCAAGGGCTGGCCACCCGGGAGAGATATGCCCCGCGCGTTCTCGCGCCGAAACAGATCCACCGCGTCTGATCAGACGCATGACGACGAAAGATCCGCGCCGATGCGCCCGCTTTTAATCACCAGTCACGCCAAACGGACCGAGCTCCCCTCGTCCTCATGTGCTCTGGTTGCCGCGGCCCATCTTGCGCCCCAAGCAAAAGCGCAGACCCCCGTGAGACCGCGAAGGCCTGACCGGCGCGTCTGCAGAAGGATTCCATGGGAAAGAAAATGCTTATCGATGCCACCCACCCGGAGGAGACCCGGGTCGTGGTGGTGGACGGCAACAAGGTCGATGACTTCGACTTTGAGTCGATCAACAAACGCCAGCTCGCCGGGAACATCTATCTAGCGAAAGTAACAAGGGTCGAGCCCTCACTCCAGGCGGCTTTTGTCGACTATGGTGGCAATCGCCACGGGTTCTTGGCCTTCTCCGAGATCCATCCGGATTACTATCAGATCCCGGTCGCCGATCGTGAAGCTCTGCTCGAAGAAGAGGCGCGCGCCGCTCGCGAGGAAGAGGCGAACGAGGCCGGCGAGGAGGCGCCTAAGAAGCCCAAACGGCCCCGCCGATCGCGCGGGAAAAAGGAAGCGCAGGCAACGGAAGCGACGGCAGAGGTCTCAGGCCTGGAAGTCATCGCAGTCGATGAAGAGGCCGATCCAGCAATCGAAGGCACGGACAGTCTTGCCGTAGTTGATGTTATTGATGCATCCGACTCGGAAACGGTTGAAACTGCGGAAGTCGCGCAAGAGCCGTCTGAGCCCATCTCCGAGAACCCAGTCGATGACACGACCGCCAGTGCGGAAGAAGTCGTACCGGAAGAGACCGTCCAAGAACCAACTGTCGAGGAGCAGATCGACGAAGAGCCTGCGCCCGCTGAAGAAAAACTTGGCGAAGAGAGTGCTCTCGATGCGCCTTCTCCTAACCCCGAAGAGCCGACACCACCTAAAAGCATGGCTGAAGGTACTGGGCTCGATGACGAGCGGGTGACGGAAGAGATCGAAGACGGTGCGACAGCTGCCCGCAAGCAAGCCGAAGAACCGGCGTTGGAAGAGACCGCAACCGAACTTGCTCCAGATGAGGAACCATCGACAGTAGCTCCTGCAGAGCAGCCGACCGAAGCAGCACCCGAGCCCGAGAGTGCTGAACCTGTCGAGAAGGTGGAAGCAGCAGACGACGCATCCGCAGAAGAGACCCCGAACGCTGAGAGCAACGCCGAGGACACGGCTGACGAAACCGCGGAAGCGGCCAAAGAAGATCGACCCAAGAAACGCCAACGCCGGTCCCGCAAGCGCAAATCCTCGGGTGACGAGGCTGAGGTGACTGAGACCGAGAACCAAGACGAAGACGTGGAACAAGTCGGCGCAGAGGACCTGCAAGAGGAAGTCGCCGCCTCCCGCGCGCGCCGCCGCCGGAGCTACAAGATCCAGGATGTGGTGAAGGTTCGCCAGATCATGCTGGTCCAGGTGGTCAAGGAAGAGCGGGGCAATAAGGGCGCAGCTCTGACAACCTATCTCAGCCTCGCCGGACGCTACTGCGTTTTGATGCCAAATACGGCCCGTGGTGGTGGGATCTCTCGCAAGATCACCCAGGTGGGTGACCGTAAACGACTGCGCGAGATTGTGGATGAGTTGGAGGTCCCCAAAGGGATGGGTCTCATCGTGCGCACTGCTGGCGCCGAGCGCACTCGGGCGGAAATCAAGCGCGATTACGAGTTTCTCTCCCGCCAATGGGAGCAAGTCCGCGACCTCACCATGAAGTCGATCGCACCCTGCCTGATCTATGAAGAAGGCTCGCTGATCAAACGCTCCATTCGGGATCTCTACTCGAAAGAAATCGACTCGATCGCAGTCGAGGGCGAGACCGGTTATCGCGAAGCCAAGGACTACATGAAAATGCTCATGCCGTCCCACGCCAAGAACGTGCAGCAATACACCGATCAGATCCCTCTCTTCATTCGGTATCAGGTGGAGAGCACGCTGAACGGCATGTTCTCACCGACCGTTCAACTGAAGTCTGGCGGCTATATCGTGATCGGCGTGACCGAGGCGCTTGTTGCGGTGGACGTGAACTCCGGGCGTGCGACCAAACAAGGCTCGATTGAGGAGACTGCGCTGCAGACCAACCTTGAGGCCGCTGATGAGGTCGCACGGCAATGCCGCCTGCGCGACCTTGCTGGCCTGATTGTAATCGACTTCATCGATATGGAGGAGAACCGGAACAACCGCGCGGTTGAGAAGCGTATGAAAGATCGGCTCAAGACCGATCGCGCGCGGATCCAGATCGGGCGGATTTCTTCCTTTGGTCTGATGGAGATGTCGCGCCAACGCCTGCGCCCAGGCATGCTCGAGGCGACGACGCGGCCCTGCCCGCATTGTCAGGGCACTGGCGTGATCCGCTCGGATGAGAACATGGCCCTCTCGATCCTGCGCGAGGTTGAAGAGGAAGGCGTCCGTGGACGCTCGGCCGAAATCCAAGTCGCAGCACCGATCGATGTGGCGAACTTCCTGCTGAACCACAAGCGCGGTCATATCGCGAGAATCGAGACACGCTACAACATCTCGATCTTGATCATCGGCGATCCAAGCCTGACCAGCCCCGACTTCAGGATCGAGAGATCAAAGCAAGCCTCTCGCGTGATCGAGAAGGCACCCGCCGCCGTTACCGCTGCCTCGGTCGTAACCTCGGAAGAGCTTGAGGAAGACGTCATCGAAGACGCCGAGACCATTGAAGAAGATGATGCTGGCGAGAAACGCGAAGGCCGTTCCCGCAGGCGCCGTGGTCGTCGGGGCGGGCGCAAACGGCGCAACGGCGACACGGCAGACGATGCCCAATCGAGCGATGAGGCCAGCGAAGAGACAGAACAAGAGGAAGCTGCTGAAAGTGCCGAGGAGGACAAACCCAAGCGCTCGCGGCGCCGCCGCAATCGCCGTGGAAAAGGGAACTCGGATACCGAGGTGGAAACGTCCGAGGAGCCGGTTGACCCTGAGACTGGAGACACCGACGACGCTGAGACGACTGCCGAGGAGACAGTTGTCGATTCAATCGCTAACGCAGCTGATTTGAAAGAGCCTGTCGACGGAGACGCTGAAGAGCCGGTTATACAAAACGAAATTGCCGAAGAGGAGCCAGCCCCCTCGGTGACAACTGATCCTGTGGAACCGGTCACAGAGGCTGCAGCACCTGAGCCTGAGCTCGTTAAAGATGATCCCGATCGGCCAAAGCGCAAAGGCTGGTGGAGCTTCGGAAGCTAGGTCTCTGTCGAGCTCTTCGAAAGCACGAACCATGTGACCAAAGGCGAACCAATCGGAATGCGGGCAAAGCCCGCATACGGCTATTCTTGAGTGCTGCTTAAGCAGCACGGGCGCGATTGGCACAGCCTCGCATGACTTGAACACCTGCCCATTCTGAAAGGCCCGGGTGGGCGGGTGTCGCGTCCGCGGAGCGGGCGCGCAGTCGCCCCCGCGGGCCAGAAATAATCACCCGCGCAGAACCTGCTGCATACGCTTGACGCCTTCTGCAATCAGGGGAGGGTTCTGAGCATAGGAGAAGCGGATCATCTGGCTCCCCCGCGTGGGATCGAAGTCAAGACCCGGCGTCGCGGCAACACCGGCCTCGTGGAGCAGTCTTTTGCAAAGATCAGTCGAACTCCCCGCCAGATTTCCAATTCCAGCATAAACGTAGAATGCACCATCCGAAGGCGCGATATCTGTAAAGCCAAGTTCGGGCAGGACCTCGATCAAAAGGCCCCTATTTTCCGCGTAAGCCTCGATGTAAGGCGCCACTTCCGCCATGCCTTCAGGACTGAGCGCACCCAAAGCTGCGACTTGGCTCGCATGGCTCGGACAGATTAGGAAGTTCTGTGCTAGGTTCTGGCAAGTCCGCACCATCCGTTCAGGTACGATCATCCAGCCGATCCTCCAGCCCGTCATGGACCAGTATTTGGAGAAGCTGTTGATCACGACAACCTCGTCGGTCAACTCCAGGACCGAATGCGCGGGATCTTCGTAGCAAAGCCCATGGTAGATCTCGTCCGAGATCAGGGCCACGCCCCGATCTGCACAGTAGTCTACCAGTTCAAGCAGTCGTGCGCGGCCCAGCATTGTGCCCGTTGGGTTCGCAGGACTTGCGATCAAAAGGCCTTGGACGGGGCTTACCCGTTCCAACATCTCAGTTGTGGGCTGATAGCGATCTGCGAGGGTGGAGGGGAGCGGGACTGCTTCGATCCCCAGGGATTGTGCGACATTGCGATAACAAGGATACCCGGGCTCAGCCATCGCCAATCGATCACCTGTCTCAAAACACGCGAGAAACGAGATCAAGAAGCCCGCCGAGGATCCCGCTGTGACGACCACTCGATCTGGATCGATCTCGATCCCGTGGCGCAATGGGTAGAGCGCGGCGATCGCTTCGCGCAGCTCTTGAATCCCGAGACCGCTGGTATAACCCAAACCTTCGCCGCGACGCATCGCAGCCTCCAACCGGTCAGTCGCGGCCTTTGGTGCAGGATGTGAGGGCTCACCCACCTCCATATGGATGATATCCCTGCCTTCGCGCACCAATGCCTGTGCCTCAGCCAGAACATCCATGGCGTAGAACGGGGGCGTCTGGCTGCGCTGGGAAAGTTTCACGTCAAAGTTCCTTCTCGGATGACGACAAAGCTACTATGTTAAGGCGAGATGAAATGCAAAGGACTCAATCTCTTGAGGCAAAGGAGTATCACTTGTTGATCCGCTTCATCCTCGCAATTTCGTTGTTCCTTACTTCAATTGGTCTGGCCAATGCGCAAGGGCTGATCCGCGACGCAGAGATCGAGCGCACTCTGCGAATGCTCTCAGAACCGATCTACAAAGCCGCTGGCGTGCCGCCACAGAGCATCAGCATGTACATAGTCAACGACCGCTCAATCAATGCGTTCGTTGCGGGCGGGAAAAACATTTTCCTGAACACGGGGCTCATTATCGAGCTTGAGACGACTGCGGAGCTTCAGGGCGTGATCGCTCACGAACTTGGCCATATCACGGGCGGCCACCTAGCACGCCGCAGCATCAAGATGCGCAACGCGCGCGGTCCGGCTCTACTTGGCCTCCTCGCGGGGATTGCCGCCGGGGCTGCGGGTGGAGGCGCGGCGGCTTCAGCGATTATCGCGGGCAGCCAGGGTGCTTTGATCCGCGACGTGCTGCGGCATTCGCGGAGCGAGGAGGCCGCCGCCGATCAGGCCGCGATGACCTATCTCGACCGTGCCAATGTCGACCCGACCGGGCTGAGGCGGGTCTTCGAACGCTTTAAGGGCCAAGAGGTCTTCACCCTCGGCAATGTCGACCCTTATGCGATCACTCACCCCTTGACGACCCAACGGATGCAACTGCTCCAGCGTCGCATCAACGAGATTGGAGTGGAAAATCGCGAACCCCCACCGGAGCATAAATACTGGCATTCCCGGATGCGGGCGAAACTTGAAGGCTTTTTGGATGCGCCTCGGCTTGTGCTCGCCAAGCTAGAAGACAAGCACGAGACCGAGTTCACCCACTACGCCAAAGCAATCGCGTTGCGCCAGCTTTCTCCGGACGAAGCGATGGCCCATATCGACGCGCTGTTTGAGTATCGCCCGAATGACCCGTTCTATATCGAGCTAAAGGGCCAAATCCTTTTCGAGGCTGGAAAACCCCGTGAAGCTGCCCCGCTTTATCGGCGTGCAGCAGAGCTAGCCCCGAGCGAGCCATTAATCAAAGCGGGGCTTGGCAGGTCTTTGCTTGCCTTTAACGAGCCTGCGGCGGATGCCGAAGCGCTGCTCGTTTTGCAGGAGGCAAGGCGCGGCGATATGGCCGACGCGGCCGCATTGCGCGATCTTGCGACGGCCTATTCGCGTGCAGGTGATTACGGTATGGCCTCGCTTGCGACCGCTGAACGCCTGGCGCTCCGCGGTCGGACCGAAGATGCACTTATCCACGCAAGGCGGGCCTCGGCTATGCTGCCCGAAGGTTCTCCGGCTTGGCTCCGCGCTCAGGATATTCTAAGCCTTAGTCCAGAGAACAATTGATCGGAAAGGGGCGCCATGATCCGCCTTCTCGCTAGTGCTCTTTTTGGCCTTTACATCCTCGCGCCCATCTCGGCAGTGGCACAGTCCAGCAGCCCAACTGACATGGATGCGGAAAGCCGCGAGAAACTGAGGCTCGAGGTTCGCGCCTATCTTCTTGAGAACCCAGAGGTCATCCTCGAGGCGCTCGAGATCCTCGAACAGCGACGCGAAATGGCGTCGAAGCAGGCCGATACCTCGCTCATCGCAGCGCATGCAGATCAGATCTTTAACGACTCCCATTCCTATGTAGCAGGCAATCCGGACGGCGACATCACGCTGGTCGAGTTCCTCGACTACCGCTGCCATTACTGCAAGCAAGCTCATCCGCAGATCGAGGCGCTTCTGAAAAGCGATCCAAACATCAAGTTGATCGTCAAAGAATTCCCAATCCTTGGACCGAACTCAGTTGCCGCCGGTCGGATCGCGATCGCAGCCGCCGCGATCGATGGTTCGAAGTACAAAGCGCTGAACGATGCGCTCATGCGGTTCAAGGGCAACATGGACGAACGCATCGCGCTTCGGATTGCCAAAGATATCGGCTATGATCCCGAAGCGCTCCGCGCCGAGGCGGACAGCGATGCGACCACGGACAAGTTGAACGCAAATTTCCAGCTCGCCCAGGCGATGGGGCTTAACGGAACGCCCAGTTTCATTCTCGAGGACGAGGTGATCCGCGGCTTTCTCCCCACCCCCCAGATGCAGGCCCTGATTGCCGAGAAACGCCGGGCCGCCGCCAACTCGAACTGACCGCAG
>JBCDAS010000195.1:0-8141 GCA_039185235.1 Pseudomonadota bacterium | reverse complement strand
TGATCCAGTGATGAAGATCAATGTGCCTCAGTTACCATAATATGGGCAGCACTGCCTAAAAAAAAATGGTTAGCTACTCCGAGTGCGGGCATATTATCCACGTTTTTTTTGCCCTACTCCCTGCTGACATACTAAACTGTAACACATGTGATTTTTCACTTTACTATGAGCTCCCAGGCAGGCAACAGATGAGTCTGCCACTGTGCTATTGGACTCACTTTGTTGTACTGTCGAGTGAATGTGTGAGTGAATGTGTGATATGGGTACCCTGTACCAGTTTTATCCGTTTTAATACTCAGCACTGGGGGCTTTAAAATGACTGTTTTTTTTTCTTTCTTCTGCCCTTAAAATGTTGAATGGGCTGTTGTCGGTTGGGGGTGGGGCAATCAGTGGACTGCCCAGGTAGACCATTTAAATGGTCTTAACATCATTTGTATGCTAAAGGAATACAAATGCTGTACTGATTGGAGTGGCTGCTGAAAGACGAATCAGGACGGGTTCCTGATGGTCGTTTGAGGTGAGAGTTGGGAATACCGAGCCGTGGACTAGTGAGCACTGTAATGAAAATCAAGATTGCATTTTTTACGCCCCACCCGCGCGGCGCCCTGAAACGTGAGCGCGGGAGGAAAATGTGAAGATCCGCAGGGCAGTCCCCATTGTCCGGCGGTTTCGCACCCCATATGGTCCGCAAAAGACCGAGCAGGAGACAATCGATGACGACCGAGACCCTTAGCCCGCAAGATGCTTTGGTATCCGTAATGATCGCAGTGGCAGCGGCCGATGAGCAGGTGAGCGAGAGCGAGATGTCGACAATCCAGGGCATAGTTGATCATCTGCCGGTGTTTCGCGGGTATGATACCGACCGGATCCGCCAGGTCTCGGGTCTGGTCGATGAGCTCTTTGGCGATGAGGATGGGATCGATGCGTTGGTCGGGCTGGTCGAGCAGGCCCTGCCCGAGCATTTGACCGAGACGGCTTATGCGGTTGCCTGTGATGTGGCGGCTGCTGATGGTAAGGTTCGGATGACCGAGCTGAAGCTGCTCGAGATCTTGCGTCATGATCTCTCGGTCGGGAGGCTGGCAGCGGCGGCCATCGAGCGGGGCGCACGGGCGCGCTATCAGCAGCTGGAGCCTTTGATTTGAGTGTGCTGCGTCTCTATTGGTCGCCGGATAGTGCGAATTTGGTGATCCGCCAGGCGCTCGAACTCTTTGAGTTACCTTTTGAGGCGATCCGGATCGATCGTGGGCGCCTTGAGCATAAATCCGAGGCCTATTTGGTGAAAAACCCGCAAGGGTTGTTGCCGGTTTTGGAGGATGGCGATTTGGTTTTGTTTGAGACCGGTGCGATCCTTCTCCATCTTGCAGACCGTGTGGGCCGGTTAGGCCCCAAAGGACCGGGTTATGACGAACCGGGACCGCGGGCCGCGTTTCAGAAGTGGCTCTTCTATCTCTCCAACACACCCCATGCGGAGCTGCGGGCGGCTTTCTACACGCATCGCTATGTGGGCGATGAGGCGGCGATTCCGCAGGTCTGGACGGGGCTTGCACGCCGTCTGCGGGGGCATTTGGATCTGATTGAGGGGCAATTGCCTGAAGAGGGCGGGATGCTTGGTCCGGTTACGCTTGTCGATACGTATCTCGGCTGCTTGATCCGTTGGTCGCAGCTTTATGGCGGCTCGGCGCATCGATTGGCTGGGATTGCGGAGTGGCCAAAGCTGTATCGGCTGATGCGACAGATCGAGGTATCACCTGCGATCCAGCGCGCTTTTGCGGCGGAGTATATTCCGCTTGAGCGACCGGTGACTGGGCCGGAGCGCCCGCGGCTTCCAGAGGCGGAACTGACGGGACACTAAGATGCTCTGATTGGAGCGTCCTTCGGACTTTTATTGAGCTGAGACAGATACTGCGCAAGTCGAACCAAACGGAATGCGCGGGCAAGCCCGCGCATACACCTATACTTGGCGCCCTCCCGGGCGCGTTGGCCCCAGTCGGACTGCTCTCGCAAAACTCTGAGCTAGGCGCCTTGCGTCCCTGCCCATGCTTGCATGGGTGGCGGGCTTGCCCGCCGTAATCCCGTAAGGGATCAGGGACGCTTGCCGGGTGGTTGGGCTTGGTCGGTCAAGCGACGAGGCTGATCAGCCTTGATCCGCCCGGCGCACCCAGTTGCGCACCAAGGCGCGTTCCAGGGCGCGGGCTCGGCGCATCCAGCCGCCATGGCGGGTTTTCTCGCGGGCGCGCAGTTCCAGATCGTTGGAAAAGATTGCGAAGGCCAAGACCCGCCCGCCGGGCGTTGCCACATAGCCCGCCAACCCACGGATGAAGTTCATCGTTCCGGTTTTTGCCACAACCGCGAGACGTTTGTGGTCCAGTTTGTCATTCTCCGCCGCCACATTGTGACGTTTCAAAAGCCCTGCGATCGGGCCTGGCAAGCGCAGATGGCTGCCGTTTGGACGCGCGGCCAGGGCTTGCAACAGCTCTACCATGCGCCGTGGCGACACTCGGCTGTCGACCGTCAGGCCCGAATGATTGACCAGTTGGAAGCCCGGATCGCCCTCGGCAAAACCGGAAACCTGTGCTGCCCATCGGTTCATTGCATCGGCCGAGCCTGGTAGATTCGGCGCCCCGCTCGCCGCGATTCCGACAGCTTCGGCCGTCAGATTGGTCGAGTATTTCAGCATATACCGCAGCACGCTCTTGAGTGGACGCCCGCGATAGACGGCGATGACCTCAGCCTCGGGGGCTGGTCCGACGGTGGCTTTGGGCAGCGCCATGCCATAGACCTGCGCAAGATCGCGGAAGACTTGAGCGGCGTAGGTGCTTGGGTCTTTCACCGGCAGCCAAACCTCACCGGGCCTGCGCATGGCGGCATCAGCGATCTGCCAGCGCTCCCCGGTCTCGGCCATCTGATGCTGAAACACCGGGCTGCCGGGCAGGGTCCCGCGACGGACCTCGATCGAGGGGACTTCGGGGTCTAACCGATCGGCCTTGGCACTCACCCGAATGCCTTGCTTGGACCATTTCACCCGCGCGCGATTGAAGTTCAGGTTCAGACCCGAGACACCCGGATTGTAAGCCGCCTCGACCGGTTGGTCTTGATCGATCGTTGGGCGCTGCTCGATCTGGCCAGGATCGGCGATGAAACGGCCCGCGATCTCGCGGAACCCGCGCTCTTGGGCCTGCAGCACCAAGGGTAAGAGCGCATCCGTATCCAGCTCTGGATCGCCTCCGCCGATCAGAACCAGATCGCCCTGCAGCACTTCGTTCTTCACAGGGCCAGTGGTCGCAATCTTGGTCTCGAACTGGAAGTTGCCCCCCAGGCGATCCAGTGCAAACCCTGCTGTTGGCAGTTTGGCGACCGAGGCCGGGGCGAAGGCCTGATCGGCATTGTACTGGGCCAGCGCTTCGCCCGTCTCGATATCGACGACCAGCCATCCGACCGCGCCGGTGACCTTGCTTTTTGCCAGGATCGCGAGCTCATCCTTGGGCCCGGGCAGGGGGCGGGCAACAGGTTTGGGCACAGGTTTGAAGATCTCGGGGCGCACCCCGTCCGCGGGAACCTGCGCGAAATCTGCAGCCCCCAGAAGCATCACCAAGGCGCCTGCTATCAAGCTCCGGATCATGGCCATTGCCCTTTGGTGCGGATCGCGGTCGAGGATTGGTCCGACATGGGTCCTGTCAATAACACCCATTGCGGCGCAATCCCATGCCCAAGCTCGCCCGCCCGCGGCTCTGGCAGGCGATAGCTGGCATAGCGCCGGGCCATGGGCGACAAGCCTGCGCGCAATTGCCCGCCCGGGCGTGAGAGAACACCAATTGGGAAATGCTCCGCAATCCAATTCCACCGCTCCCAGCGGTGAAAGCTTGCCAGATTATCCGCCCCCATCAGCCAGACGAACCGTCCACCCCCCAGCCGATCGGCCAGGACAGCCAGCGTATCGGCCGTGTAGCGGGTGTTGAGATGGCGCTCGACATCGCTGACGCGCACGCGCGGATGCGTGACCAAGGCCCGGCAGGCGGCGAGACGGCGATCCATATCCGCCGGCCCTCGCGCCTTCAGCGGATTGCCCGGTGAGACGATCCACCAGACCTGATCCAAAGCCAGCCGATTGAGCGCCCAATAGGTGATGTGCAAATGCCCGGCATGGGGCGGATCAAAGGATCCCCCTAACAGCCCAATCCTTTGGTTTGGGTTGGCGGTCAAGGCTTTGAGCGGCACGGATACTCCTCGGGATCTGGGCCTGAGCACCCTTGGTGCAGAAACCCGTCCGCGCCGTCAACAACGCGCTATTCAGGCAGCATCCGTTGGCTCTCTATCTGGGCGAGGATCTTCTCCAACCGAACGCGCAGGACCAGCGCGGAATTGGTGGCGTAGAGGCAACATAGGACCGCGATTTGGATCGCCAACGCATGACCAAGTGTCAAATCGCGCTTCACGATGAACCCGTCGAAGGGCAGAAAAGTCATCAGGTCCAACAGCGCCAGCGTCACGACTTTTGCGATCACCACAAAAGGCACCGTAAAGAGAAGGACCGAAGCCCAGGCACTAAACAGCGAGGGCGGGTCACGCTCATGCACCGATCGGCGCACTGAGTTTACGCCATAGGCTAGGAAAAACAGCAGCATCCCCAGGGTTGTGATCAGATCATATGTGTTCAGCGCCACCTCGGTCTGAGCGATCTCGCCAAGCGGAGTTGTGAGATCAAACAGCCCCCGATGGTCGAGCGTCATGATCCCCAGCAAAACCAGTGCGATGATGGGTCCCCCTGCCATCAGGAAGCCGGTGAACCAGTATTGGGTGGGTAGGAACAGAAAGCTCGTCTTCTCCTCCTCGACCAAGCTGGCCAGCCGCGCCGCGCTGCGGTCGATCCGAAAAGCGGTCAGAACCAAGGGCACGAGTGTGACCAGCGCGATGACGGCCGTGGCCATCTCGCCTTGCCAAGGCGCCATAATCCAGGACGCTCCCCAAAAAACCGCGAAACTGAGCGCGAGATAAGGGAGCGTGAGGAACAGGACAACAGCGCTAAAGCCAACCGATTTCACAAAACGGAGGACCAAGATACACCTCTGTGGAAAGAGACAGACAGTATCACCTCGTTCGAGCGAGAGTGCAAGCTAAGCGGAAATTGGTTTTGATTTCCTTTCCCCGGGGCTGGAACTGGATCACAGCAACAGGGAATAGGCCCCCTCATGGCGCAACAAGGCGACCTTGGTCTCAACCCCGCCCATGCCCGAGAAACCGCCCAGCCCATCGGCCCCGACAATTCGGTGGCAGGGGATGATCACCGGGATCGGATTGGCGCCGCAGCACTGGCCGACCAGTTGCGCCGGCAGGTCCAACTCCTTCGCCAGGTCGCCATAGCTCCGTGTCTCGCCCCAGGGGATCGCTTGCATCGCCGCCCAAACACGCAGCGCAGCCTCATCGCCCTCGGGCCGGAGCGGGAGGTCGAACCGTTGCAAATCGCCGGCGCAGTAGGCCTCCACCTGCCGCGCCGCCTCGTCCAGCAGGGCCGAGCGCCCCACCGCCTCCGGCGCGTTCCACAGCAATTGCGTGATCGCCTGGCCTTCCTCGACCAAGGCGAGGGTTCCGAATGACGTCTGAACGGAAGCGATCTGAGCCATAGCCCAGTCGTCGCATGCAACCCTGGCGAAAGCGACCCGATTCTTGCGAAAGACGAACCAGTTAACGGTTGAAACACGTGCATACCTCCCGCAAAACTACAAGAGTTGCTCAACCGGAGTTACCCGAGGAAGTACGCCCTCTGCTCGGCCACCCTCGCCGCCATCCTCCTCGCTCAACCGGCGGCGGCCGTGTCGACGAGGTTCCCGTTTAACGTGGTCGCCAATGGGGGCAACGCGTCGTTCCAAAATTTTGGAGTGCAAGGCAGTGCTCAATTAGACTTTAACCTTGTGCCAGGAATTGGGACCAATGCAATCGGCATTGATGATGCGGGTACTCCGAACAACTCCGATGATGCGTTCGACGATGCGCTGATGGTTTCGGTGAACGGCACCTTGGTGACCAACGCTGATAATGCGGCTGAAGTGTTGTCCGGACCTGCTGGCACCAATGTGATCTTCGATCCGCTCGTTCCGGTTGGTCTGAGCGCCGAGCAGACCTTCTTTGCTTTCGACTCCGACCCGCTGCTGCGTGAGTTCTTCTCACTAACCAATACCGGCGGCTCGACCGTGTCGATCCAGATCGAAAGTGCCAGCAATCTCGGCTCCGATGCAGACGGTGTCATTCAATCAGACTCGAGCCTCGACGGTACCTTTGACGCGAATGACACATTCGTTGTGTTCGACGACCCGAGTGACGCTGGAACAGGCCAATCAGAGAACGACCCCGATACGCTCTTCGTCTTCCATGGCGCTGGCGCCGAAGTCTCACCCACCACGGCGGGTCTATTTTTTACTGACGACGTGAATGCGCTCTTCGAATTCGACCTTGCGCCCGGTGAGACCAAATCGCTCCTGATTTTTGCGGGCGTGTTCGACGAAGTGATCTTCCAGCCTATCGCGTCCCAAACGCTCGGCACCACACTCTCGGGCGACCTGCAAGCGCTGGGCGCTGGCGGGTATCTCGCAGGGCTCAGCCAAGCCCAAGTGGATAGCGTGGTGAACTATGGCGGCAGCTTCACGGTGATCCCGCTGCCCGCAGGTGCATGGCTGCTCTTGAGCGGGCTGGTCGGCCTGGCCGCCCTGCGCACGCGCAAATCCGCCTAAGCGCTGCCATGGTCGCCTGAGAGCAAGTTCTTGCGCTCCCCCGCGCCCACCTGATTGACTGAGGCCTAGCAATCAGGTGAGACTCAGCAAATGCGCCCAATCTGCGCCATTGTCGGAGCTGGAGAGGGGCTGGGCACCTCCCTCGCCGCCAGGTTCGCGGCAGAGGGCTTTGACCTGGCGCTGATCTCGCGCAGCGAGGCGGGTAGCGCGCGTGCCCAGGCCTCGGCCAAACAGGCCCGGCCCTCCACCATTGCCCGCTTCTTTCCCGCCGATGCGCTGCAGCCGGAAACGATCGAGGCCGCGCTTTCCGAGGCCGCGCAAAGCCTCGGAGAGATCGAGGTGCTGATCTACAATGTCCGAGGCGCCTTCACCCGGCGCGATCCTCTCGACATGACCTATCTCGAACTGGAGGAGACCTTCCGGCTCGAGGTCTCAGGCGCCTTCGCCGCCGCCAAAGCGGTGCTGCCTGCCATGCGCGCCCGGGGGCAGGGGACGCTCTTCTTTTCCTCGGCCACCGCAGCCTTCCGCGGCTCTGCCAGCTTCCCGCTCTACGCCATCGGCAAATTTGGCCTACGCGCCCTGACCCAAAGCCTGACCCGCGCCTATGCCCAAGACGGCATCCACATCCTGCATGTCCGGCTCGACTGCAATCTCGCCACCCCGGTGATGGACGGCTTGCTCAGCCCCGAGGCCGACCCCCTGACCAGCCCGGAGGACGTGGCCCAGGCCTATTGGCTCGCCTATCAACAACCCAAAGGTGCCTGGACGAACGAGCTGGAACTGCGCCCCTATACCGAGACCTGGACTTTCTGAGGATCCCAATGACCTACCAACTCTACTACGCCCCCGGCTCCGCCTCGATGGGCGTGCGCGTCCTGCTCGAAGAGATCGGCGCCCCCTACGAGCTGCTCGAGACCACGATCGACATGGACAAACCCCGGCCCGAGGAGCATATGCGCCTCAATCCCAATGGCTGGGTGCCGGTGCTGATCTGGCCCGAAGGCGCGTCCAGCCGCGCCATGTATGAATGCGCGGCCATCACCATGTTCCTCTGCGACCGCCACCCAGAGGCTGGCCTCGCGCCCCCACCAGATGCCCCGGAACGCGGCCTCTACCTGCAAACCCTGGTCTATTTCTCGAACACGATCCAAACGGCCTTCCAACAGGACTACTACCCGGACCGTTTCGCCGATAGCCCCGAGACCGAGCCCAGCTCCGAGGCCCGTGGCTGCCGCCGCCTCGCCGAGACCTTCGGCGTGATCGACGCCCAAATTGGCGACCAAAACTGGATCCTCGGCCGGCAGTTCTCCGCCGCCGATATCTACCTCTTCATGCTGACCACCTGGGTGGATACCGAGCGCGGCCAACCCGACCCCGCCCAGTTCCCCAACATCAAACGCCTCGCCGACAAAGTGCAGA
>JBCDAS010000194.1:0-8143 GCA_039185235.1 Pseudomonadota bacterium | reverse complement strand
TGGATAGGGGCCATAGATCGCGCGCAAGAGGATATCGCGCGCAATCGGAGCAGCCGCCTTTGACCCGCCCCCGCCATGCTCGACAATGACCGAGACCGCATAGCGCGGATTGTCATAAGGCGCATAACCCACAAAAAGCGCATGATCCCGGCGGCGCCAGGGCAGGTCCTCGTTCTTCCAGACACCTTCGGCCCGCTCCGCCGCCGTGATATTGCGCACTTGGCTGGTGCCGGTCTTGCCCGCCATCCTGTTTTCAGGGTCCGAGATCCGCGAACGCCGCGCCGTGCCGCGCTTGCCATTGACCACGTCATACATGCCCTGGCGAACCAGCTTCAGGTGATCGGGATCGACATCCAAGTCCACCACCGGAGAGGCCGAGAGCGGCAGGCCCGCGCGCGCTTTGATCAAACGCGGCGCAAGGGCCCGGCCGGTCGCCAGCCGCGCCGTCATGACCGCCAGTTGTAGGGGGGTGGTCAGGACAAAACCCTGGCCGATCCCGGCATTCAGCGAATCGCCTTTTTGCCAGGGCTCGTCCTTGGTGCGTTGCTTCCAGTCCTTGGTCGGGATCAAGCCGGATTTGACCGAGGTCACTGGCAGCCCGATCTCGACGCCCAAGGAAAACCGCCGCGCCATCTCCGCGATCTTCTCAATGCCGGTGCGCTTGGCGACTTCGTAATAGTACACATCGCAGGATTGCTCGATGCTTTGGCGCAGGTTCACCGAACCATGGCCGCCGCGCTTCCAGCAGTGGAAACGCCGGTTGCCCAAGGTCATATGGCCGGGGCAATAGACCGTCTCCTCCGGGCCGATTACACCGGCTTCGAGCGCCGCAAGCGCCACGATCATCTTGAAGGTTGAGCCCGGCGGGTACATGCCGGAGGCCCATTTGTTATGCAGCGGCCGATGATCGTCATTCAACAGCGTCGCGTAAGCGGATTGGCTGATCCCCTGGACAAAGGGGTTAGGGTCATAGCTGGGGCTTGAGGCGAGCGCGAGCAGATCGCCCTCGCGCAGATCGATCAGAACCGCGGCTGCGCTCTCGCTCCCAAGGCGCCTTTGCACCGCGGCCTGAAGGTCGAGATCGAGGGTGAGGTGAAGATCGCTGCCCGAGATCCCCTCTTGCCGGTCCAACTCGCGCACCACGCGGCCGCGGGCATTCACCTCGATATGGCGCGAGCCGGCCTCGCCGCGCAAATCACCCTCGACCGCTTTCTCGATCCCGTTCTTGCCGATCTGGAATTCTGGGATCTGGAGGACCGGGTCGACTTCCTCCAATGCCTCGATATCGCGCTTGGTGACCCGGCCGACATAGCCCACCACATGGGCGGTCAACTCGCCATGGGGGTAATGGCGCGAGACGCCAACCTCTGGCTGGATCCCGGGCAGGGCGGGCGTGTTGGCATTGATGCGCGAGAATTCCTGCCAACTCAGATGCTCGGCCACGCTGACCGGCACGAAGGCCGCTTTCGAGCGCAGGTCGCGCACGACCCGCTCGCGCTGGCGCGGCGCGATCGGGATCAGGCGGCCGAGATCATCCAGCGTCTGATCCACGCTATTGGTTTGTTCGCGCACGATGACGACACGATAGTTCTGCGTGTTGATCGCCAGCGGCATGCCATTGCGGTCAAAGATCTCGGCGCGGACCGGGGCGATCAGGCGCAGGTTGATCCGATTCTCCTCGGCGAGCAGGCGGTAGCGCTCGGTCTCGACTACTTGGAGCTGGCGGATCCTCAACGCCAGCGCCATTCCGATCAACGCGGTGAACCCGGTGACAACGGCGGCGCGGCGGGTGACGGCGCGGCTCGCCTCTTCTGCCTGTTGAGCCTGACCGACGCCCGATGCACTGAAGCTTCCACGGGTCATGAAGCACCACCCAACCGGCGGAACTCCGGCGCATAGTCGATCCGCAAGACCAGCCGCAAAAGCAAGGCCACCGGCAGATAGGCCGCCGCTGTCGCCAGCACGAGCCAGGCCAGGCCAGCAATCAAGGGCGCAGGTGCGAAGCTGGCGACCACCAGGACCCAATGTAGCGCCAATCCCAGGGCGAAGATAAGCGAGATGGCAAGCCATTCGATCAAGAGCGGGCGGTTGAGGAACCAAGTCCTGCTCTCGGTCAAGAAGAGAGCCGAGAGGGTGAGGATCAAAGCGCCAATCCCAGGCGGGCCATCGGTGAGCAGATCCCGCATCAGGCCGATGGCAAAGACAAGCAGCAGCGGCACAGCCTCGGGACGGCGCAGCGCACAATAGGCGGTTAGGCAGAACAGCAGATCGGGGGAGGGCAGGGCACTGGCTGTCAGGCCAACCGGTGCGATCTCGATCGAGACGGCGACAAAGCCAAGCCCCACAAACCCCGCCATCCGGAGCATGCGCGCCAGCGAGAGCCCCTCGAGCATCATGCAGCTACTCCCCGCTCTCAGCAGGCGCGCCCAGCGCGCTTTGATCGAGCCCATTGAGGATCAAAGCACCCGGCTGATCGATCCGTGTGTCGGGCTGATAGCGGATCAGGCGGACGAACTCCAACCGCGAGTAATCGGCGGAGAGGATCACCCGCAGGGTCTTGCCCCTGGTTGTCACCAATCGACCCACCGGCAGGTTCGGCGGGAACACGCCGCCATCGCCCGAGGTCTCCACCAGATCGCCAGGGCGCACTTGTTCCTCACTATCAAGGAACTGCAAGACCGGGTTTCCCGTGCCATCACCCGCCAGGATCGCCCGGCTGCCCGAAGGTTGAATCACCACCGGCAGGCGCGAGGAGAAATCGGTGAGCAGCAAGAGCCGTGTCGCCCGCTCGCCCACGCCCACGACCCGGCCCACGACCCCGTTGCCATCGACAGCCGCCGAGCCATCCGTCACCCCATCGAGCCGCCCGACATTGACCAAAGCCGATTGCAGGAAGGGCCCACCGCTATCGGCGATGATATCACCGGTGACAAAAGTCGTGCGCGGCGCCAGGCGGACTTTGTTGAGGGCGCGCAGCTGCGCGTTTTCCTCCTCCAATTGCCGCGCCGTCTCGCGCCAGGCCTGCAAGCGCTGGATCTCCCGGCGCAGCTGGCGGTTTTGCTCATAGACGGTGAGGAAGTTCTCATAATCGCGGATCATATCCGCGCCCACCTCGATCGGCGCGTTGGTCCAGCTCATCGATGGCACGAGAGTATCCACCACGGTCATGCGCAGCCGCTCAACTCGCGGATTGTCCATCCGCCACAGGATCAGAAAGATCAGCGAGACAGTGACGATCAAGCCCAAAAGCACGCGGTTGACCGTTCGGTTCAAACCACGCTCATTGGATCCGCCCGAGGCGCGCATGCCGCCCTCCTCAGACCCCGACTTTCATGACATGACCCAAGCGGTCGAGATGCTCCAGTGCCCGGCCCGTGCCAAGCGCCACGCAATGGAGCGGCTCTTCCGCAACCGAGATCGCGAGACCGGTCTGCTCGCGCAAGGCGAGATCAAGATCGCCCAGCAGCGCACCGCCTCCGGCCAGCATCACGCCATTGTCGACAATATCAGCCGCCAGATCCGGCGGGGTCGCCTCCAGCGCCACCATGACCGCCTCGACGATCTGTTGCACCGGCTCGCCCAAAGCCTCGGCGATCTGGGCCTGGGTGATCTCTTGCTCCTTCGGCACACCGTTCAAAAGATCCCGGCCCCGAATAATCATCGTCTCGCCGATCCCATCGGCAGGCGTGCGCGAGACGCCGATCTGTTTCTTGATCTTCTCCGCCGTCGATTCCCCAATCAGCATGTTATGCTGGCGGCGCATGTGGGAGATGATCGCTTCATCCATCTTATCCCCACCAACCCGCACAGAGCGCGCGTAAACAATATCCGAGAGCGACAGCACCGCAACCTCTGTCGTGCCCCCGCCAATATCCACCACCATCGAGCCCGTCGGCTCGGTGATCGGCAGGCCCGCGCCAATGGCCGCTGCAATTGGCTCTGGGATCAGATAGGCGCGGCTCGCGCCCGCCGAGATCACCGATTGCTCGATCGCGCGCTCCTCGACCGCCGTGGCGCCATAGGGCACGCAGACGACGACCTTGGGCTTGGAGAACGGCGATTTCGGATTCACCTTCTTGATGAAATACTTGATCATCTCCTCGGCAACATCGAAATCCGCGATCACCCCGTCGCGCATCGGCCGGATCGCCTGGATCGAGCCCGGCGTGCGCCCCAGCATCAGCTTGGCATCCTCGCCGACCGCTTTGACTTCTTTCTTGCCGTTGATGGTTTGGTAGGCGACCACCGAGGGCTCGTTCAGCACGATCCCCTTGCCCTTGACATAGACCAGCGTGTTCGCTGTGCCTAAGTCGATCGCCATATCGCTGGATATAAATCCAAACATTCTGCCCAACACTTGCCCGCCTTCTGCTCTCGATTTCTGCCTGGACCTGCCTGGGCCGTTATTTCTTCAACCCTAACCCCCGCTTATAGAGGGCGGCGCGTTCAAGCGCAAAGAGAAAGCAGTGGATAGAGTTCTGTGTTTAACATGGGTTTAAGCATAATCGTTAAGCACCGCTGCCCGGGAAGACAGTCAGTGTATCCGCTTCGATCGTCGCAATAGCGGGAGCCAAGTCATAGTCGGTTTTGGACGACCGGCTCTTTTGGATGATGCCAGAGCTAGTAATAGCTGTACCGCAACAGCCCACGCCGCCAGTAACCGTAATACCGTGTGCGATACCAATAAGGCATTGTGTACACTCGCCGCCACCGGTCTACGACCGTGATTGGGTACCAGAATGTGCCGTAGTTGTAGTAACGGGTACTGTCGTAGTTTGCTTGCTGCTCGGCCTTTCCTGCTTCTGCCTCACTCAAGAGTTCCGCCGCTTCCTGATCTCCCCGCCCTGCGGCTATTGACAACCAACGTTGTGCTTCGTTGAAGTCGGCTCCCGTTTCCTCCAGGCCCGTAAGGTAAAGACGGCCAAGCGCCGATTGCGCCCGTAGCTCTCCCCGCTCGGCTGCGTCGCGCATCCAAGTAATCGCCAACCAGCTATTTTGCCGGATCCCATCACCCCGCATGTATCGCAGGCCGAGATCAAATGCCGCCCGAGGATCGGTCTTTGCCTCTGCTTCCAGGATCGGCAAGATCCCGTCTGGATCATCATCTGGAACCGCATCGGATGGGTCGAACGTGGTCGTGGCCGAAGATTGAATCCTACAACCGGATGCATCGCAGACCTCTATATCCCTTGCCTCGGGTTGTCCTTCTGTCGTCTGACAGGATGCGAGGATTAGCAAACACAAAGAGATCAAGGCAAAGTCCAGATAACGCATTGTAACTCCTTGCTACGACCAAGGTTAAATCAGGGCGGAAATCGAAGTTCAGTTGGGCAAGAATAACTGATACCCTTGGGCTGAAACAAGGCGAATCGTAGATTTAGGAGCTAAAGGTGCATCTCTTTTCAAAACTGGTTTTTATTGGATTTACGAGTGTCCTAGCGTCTTGCGTTACCACAACACAGCAAGGATCTGGATCGTCAGCGGTTACAGGAGCAGCAGCTGGTGGAACGAGCGTGGACTCATCGGTGGAACGGTGTAACGAGCCGTTCGGGACACTCGCCGTCGATGACGGGCGCTCTCGTGCATGGTATGGTTCGTTTTCATCTGCGACGGGTGTAAACTCTATCGAACCACTGCTTCGGCTGGCGGTGCAGCAGTCTAATTGTTTCGTGCTGACCTCGATCGGAAACGCCAGCCTGGACAGCCGGATCTCAGCAATCACTCAGCAGCAGCGGAATTCAGGCGAGTTCCGGGCAGGCTCAAATCAGCAAGCAGGTCAACGTGTGGCGGCTGATTACTTCATGGAGCCGGCGATCATCGTCAACAACGACTCGCTCGGCGGCATTGGTGCCGCGGCTGGCAGTCTACTCGGCAGTTCTTTTGGAGCTCTTGCAGGGTCGCTCGAGACAAAGAACTCGGTAGTGACCCTGTCCCTCTTCGACATCCGCAGTCAGGTGCAGATCAGCGCATCGGAAGGCAGCTCCACGGCCACGAATTTTGGCGCCGCGGTTGCAGGCTTTGGTGGCGGGTCTGCTGGTGGCCTTAGCGGCTTCTCCCGCACGCCCGAGGGGAAAGCAACTGTTGCTGCTTTCCTGGACGCCTACAATCAGATGGTCATTTCACTCCGAAACTACTCCGCTCAGCAAGTCCGCGGCGGTCTTGGTCGGGGCGGAACTTTAACCGTTGGAAACTAGATCAAGAGCCGGTCGAATTGGATAAACCCAACCGGCTCTTGTTCATTGTCCTGGCTCCGGACCAAGTCTTGTCATAGCTGCTTATTGCGCTCAGTGTCGGGCGGTATGTTTTACATGCGAGGTCAGCTGGCAAGTGTCTCGGGCGCGGATTTTTGGCGCCGCACCAACAGCTTGTTCAACGCGTGGCAATAGGCCCGGCAAGAGGCGACCACCGTATCGGTGTCCGAGCTTTGCGCCGTGACGATTTTGCCACCCTCGGCCAGACGCACCGACACGGTCGCCTGGGCATCCGTGCCCTCGGTGACCGCATGGACCTGGTAGAGATCCAACCGCGCCTCATGCGGAACCAGCGCTTTGACGCAATTGAACGCGGCATCCACCGGGCCGTCTCCTTGCGCGGTATGAGAGTGCTCGACGCCTTCGATCTCGAGAATGATATCGGCAGATTGCGGCGCCTCGGTCCCGCAAATCACGCGGAGGAACTTGAGCTTGATCTTCTCAGAAGCCGCCGTCGCCGTGCTCTCCTCGACCAGCGCGATGATGTCGTCGTCAAAGACTTCCTTCTTGCGATCCGCCAGCGCCTTGAACCGCACGAAGGCGTCCTCCAGCGCGTTCTGACCCAGATCGATCCCCAGATCCGTCAGCTTGGTCTTGAACGCATGGCGCCCCGAATGCTTGCCCATAGGCAGGGAGCTTTCGGTCAGGCCGACATCCTCGGGGCGCATGATCTCAAACGTGCCCGCGTGCTTGAGCATCCCATCCTGGTGAATGCCTGACTCATGGGCAAAGGCGTTCTTGCCGACGATGGCCTTGTTGTACTGAACCGGAAAGCCAGAAACAGCCGCCACAATGCGCGAGGCTTGCATGATCCGGGTCGTGTCGATCTCAGTCTTGAACGGCATGATGTCCGGGCGGACCCGCAGGGCCATGACGACCTCCTCCAGCGCCGTGTTCCCGGCCCGCTCGCCCAGCCCATTGATCGTGCACTCGATCTGGCGCGCCCCGGCTTCGACGGCTGCCAGCGAGTTCGCCGTCGCCATGCCCAGATCGTTATGGCAATGGGTCGCGATGGTGCAGTCATGGATCTCCGGGATCTGGTCGCGCAGCATCTGGATGATCTGGGCGCTCTCGCGCGGCGCGGTGTAGCCGACCGTATCGGGAATGTTGATCGTGGTCGCGCCATTGGCGATTGCCATGCCCACGGTCTCGACCAGATACTCGGGCTCGGTCCGGGTCGCATCCATCGGCGACCACTGCACGTCTTCACACAGGCTGCGGGCATGGGCCACAGTGCCTGCGATCTTATCCAACACCTGCTCCTTCGTCATCGAAAGCTGGTGCTCCCGATGCAGCGGCGAAGTCCCGATAAACGTATGAATCCTGGGTTTCTTGGCGTGCTGCAAGGCCTCCCACGCCCGGTCGATATCCTTCAGCGAGGCGCGCGCCAGCCCCGCGATCACGGAAGTCTGGGTCTGTCGGGCGATCTCACTCACCGCCTCGAAATCGCCCTCCGAGGCGATCGGGAACCCCGCCTCGATGATATCCACACCCATCTCATCCAGGAGGTTGGCGATCTGCAGCTTCTCCTCAAGCGTCATCGAGGCGCCTGGCGATTGCTCGCCATCGCGCAGGGTGGTGTCGAAGATTTTCACGCGCTCACGCGCTGGTGTCTGTTGATCCGTCATGGTTTTGATCCGTCTACCGGGGATGTCTCGATTGTGTGAGGCGGCGCGATCGTCAAATCCCCTGAGTGCGCGCGCCGCAAGTCCCGGCGCCCTCAGGGGCGGGTAAGGAGGAGGCCAGCGAGGGCCAAATCAGCGCTGTGACGCAGTCGATCCATGGGCGCGACTATACGCAGTCTTTTTGGCCAAGCAAGCGGCTTTTCAATCGCTTAGCGGCCCGTGCTTTGCTTACTGGCTCTCACTCTGGCGGCGGCCATTGACCCATTC
>JBCDAS010000193.1:0-8207 GCA_039185235.1 Pseudomonadota bacterium | reverse complement strand
TGGACCAGCCACGGGGCTGGATAACAAATTGCGTGCTGAAGACGCGGTCTAATGCGTCAAAAGTGAAGTGAATGGCGACAGACTCTCCGATTGATACGATCCAGCAAGCGCCTCGGGGGTGGCCAAAGATGCGGGCGCTCGTACTTTGGGGCTTGTTCTTGACCGTTCTGGCGCTGTTTTGGCTGGATCTCGTGCCGCGGCTCCATCACGAGGCCGAGGCGAAATGCCTGACGGCGAACGGGCCGACCGCCAAGAGGTTTTGCTCGCTGCTCATTTCGACCGGATGGCATAAAAGCCCGCCAGGACTGTTGCGCCAGGCGCGCGGGCGCATTGCCTTCAGCGAGGGAGACTACCGCCTGGCCGTGCGCGACTTTAAGGCGGCTCAAAAACTGGAGTTGCACCTCGATCAGACAGAGTTTTGGCTTGGGCGCGCGCTCTATGAACGCAAGCGCTATGACGAGAGCATCGACGCTTTCTCGCGGGCGCTTGATGCGGGTGATGGGCCGCGCTCGCTCATCTGGCGGGGTTGGGCTGCCATGAAGACCGATCATGCCCAAGCCGTCGCGGATTTCGATGCGGTCGAGGCTGGTCCAGGTTACGACGCGTTTAAGCGATGGGTGCATCGCGGGCGCGGGGAGATGCTGACCCATCTTGCCCGCTATGACGAGGCGATCTCGGATCTGATGATCGCGCGGGAGCTCGAGCCAAAGGACGCATGGGTCACAGGAATGCTCAGTTGGGCATCGCGGGAGAAGGGAGATTATCGGGCAGCGCTCTATTGGGCAGATGCGACCCTCGGGCTCAGCCCGACTTACCGCTGGGGGCATCAGCTGCGCGGCCAAGTGCTCTTTCAACTCGGGCGTTACAAAGAAGCGCTAGAAGAGTTTGACTGGCTGCTCGAACAGAATTTTCGCCGCGGCCATCATATGATGCAAAAGGCGGAGGCTCTGATCCGTCTTGGCGATCATGAGCTTGCGGTCGAGACCTTGATTGCGCGCCGCGAGGCGGGATGGTCGGATCTACAACTCTCCGTCGGACTGATCCGGGCGCATTGCGCGCTGGGCGAAACCGAGAAGGCGGTCGAGCAGGCGAAAGACGCGTTGCGGCACTTTGCAGACCTGGCTTGGTTCAGCCCTGATATCGCTGGCGATCCGTCGCAGGTGTGCCGGCTGCGAGCCGAATAGGCCGCACGGGTGCTCAGGCTTACCCCCGCCCGCGATAGGGGGCGACACCGGTCTCGGGCAGCCAGACACCTTGCGGAAGCTCGCCGGTTTGCCAGAACACATCGATCGGAATGCCACCGCGCGGATACCAATAGCCCGCAATGCGCAGATAGCGCGGCTGGATTGCCGCAATGATGCGCTTGGCGACATCGATGGTGCAGGCCTCGTGAAAGGCGCCGTGGTTGCGAAAACTGGTCAGGAACATCTTGAGCGATTTGGACTCCACCAGCCATTGGTCGGGCACATAGTCGATCACCAGATGGGCAAAATCCGGCTGGCCGGTCACCGGGCAGATCGAGGTGAACTCGGGGCAGGTATAGCGCGCGACATAATCGGTATCGGGATGCGGGTTGGGCACAGGATCGAGCCGCGCCTCCTCGGGCGATTGCGGTTGGTCAACCTGTTGGCCGAGCGTGGTTCCCTCGATCTCGGTCATTTCAAGACCACCCGATGTGCCCAGAGATCCCCATCCGAGATCACGATATCCTCAAAGCCCAGAAGCTTCGCGAGGTCGAACCAGGTCGCATGGGCGGCGATGCCGTTCTTGATAAAGAAATCGGTGCTGCGGGCGTTCGCGGTCAACTGGGCCATGACGGCGCGGGCGCGAAACAGGGTTTTGAAGACCTGATCATCAAGCGCCACGATGATCATATGCTCGGCCGCGCCGCCCTTGGCGAACACTGCAAAGCGCGGTGTCTCAGGCGCTGCGAGCTGTGCTTTGGTGATCTGGGTGGTGAAGGCGATCCGAACCGCGCGATCGGCGGGCGGCGGGTTTTCGGTGATGTCCCGTTCGAAGGTTTCTTCCGAATTGACGGCGGGATAATAGTAGTTCTCCTTCGAGGCGGACTGAGCGAGCGTCGCAGTGGCGGCGAGGAGAGCGGCAAAGAGGGCGAGGCGCATGGGAGAGGTCCTTTTGTTTCAGGGATCGGCACCAGGAAAAACGCCTCTGAGCCGGAGATCAAGCGACAATCCGGTGAGACGGGTGGCTCAGCCCCTCACATCAGCGGGTGCAACCGGCGCGGAGGCACATGGAGCCGTGCCCGATCGCCGATCGAAAGCTGGCCGGGGCGCTCGACCCAGGCTGTGACACCGCGCTTGTTGCGGGCGTGATAGGCGAATTTGCGACCATGGCCGGGATGGTGGCGCTCGATCACATCGGCTGGATATTTGCAGGGCTCGTTCTCGGTATCGATGGTGAGCGCGGCGCCATTCTCAAAGACCAGTCTTGTGTTCGGAGGCACCAGGGTGAAGTCGGGCACACCCGAGATCGCGATGGTCGCGCCGAGCCAGGACGGATCGAGCCGGTCGAGCTCGAGCCGCGCTGCAATCTCGGCCAGTTCCTCCTCGGAGACGACCGAGAGCTGGCGGGTGTTGCGGATCTCGGTCCCTGCTGGGTATTGGCGTTTGACCCGGACACAGGCCGGGCGGGTCAGGCCCGAGTGGCAATCGCCCTCAATCCCCTCCCAGTCGATGGCAGCGGACTGGATGGGCCGCGACGAGATATCCTCGACACTATTGGCAACGGTGCCGATCCAGGTGATTTCGGCATAGAACTCGGTCGGGGTGAGAAGGGTCATGGATCGGCTCCTATAGTCCTCGCAACAGTGTCGGCTCCGCCGCGCCTTGGCAAGCCCCACCCACGGGCCACGCGCTCCCCACCGAGGGTTTTGTGGGCAGGCAGAGACCGGGAACGCCCACCCACCCGCGCGCGGCCCGCGGGCGGGGCTTGCCAAACCGGGGCCCGGTTCATAGACGGAAGACGGAGGATGCATGGCAGTACAGCTCACCCATTTGTTGCACGCGCCGGCGGAGGCTGAAACCTCTCCGCCTTTGTTGATTGCCCATGGGCTTTATGGCTCGGCGCGTAACTTCAACAGCCTTGGCAAGCGCCTGGCGGTTGGGCGGCGGGTGGTCTCGGTGGATATGCGCAATCATGGCGACAGCCCTTGGGCGGATGCGATGGGCTATCCGGAGATGGCCGAGGATCTGGCCGATGCGGTCGCGCGGCTCTGCGGTGGCCGCGCGGTGGTTTTAGGCCATTCCATGGGTGGCAAAGCGGCTATGGCCTTGGCGTTGAGCCGACCTGATCTGGTCGAGGCGCTGATCGTGGCCGATATTGCGCCCGTACCCTATGACCATTCTCATGCGGGTTATATCGACGCAATGCAGGGCGTGGATTTGGCCCGGGTCACCCGACGCTCGGAGGCGGAGCCAATGCTGGCCGAGGCACTTCCGGATCGGATGTTGCGCAGTTTTCTGTTGCAGAACCTTGTGATTGAGGACGGCGCGGCGCGTTGGCGCTTGAACCTCGCGGCGCTGAAGGCGGCCTTGCCGGATCTGATGGATTGGCCGGGCGCCTGGCCGGAGCCTGCCTTTGAGGGGCCGAGCCTATTTCTGCATGGCGGCGCGTCGGATTACCTTGTGCCCGAGATGCAGCCGCGGATCCGGGGTCTTTTCCCGGATGCCGAGTTCCAAATGCTGGAGCGGGCGGGGCATTGGCTGCATGCCGAACAGCCCGAGGCGTTTCTGGCAGCGGTCTCGCGGTTTCTCGATGCGCTGTGAGAGAAGCGAGGGGCCGGGAGGCGCCTGCATGTTCAACTGGACATCCGGTCGATCGGGCCGCCCGGACCACGATAGATTGAGCTCTGGTGCCCCCCGCCTTGTGAACCCCAAAGCCGGTTGGGCATCGCTAGACAGAGCATCCCGGCCCTGACATATCAAGGCAAAGGGAGAGTTCCATGGAGTTGATCAGCAAAACCGCGCGCGAGGTTCTAGCGCTGTTGCAGCAAGGCCAGATCAGCCATGGCGAGATGCTGGACGCCCTGGAGGCCCGGATCCAGGCCGTCGATGGCAAGATCAATGCGCTACCGACGCTTTGCTTCGATCGCGCCCGCGCGGCGGCGACTGAGATCGCGGCGCGCCCTGCCGATCAGCAGGGGCCGCTTGGCGGCTTGCCGGTTGCAATCAAGGATCTGGCCATGGTTGCTGGAGTGCGCTCCACGTTCGGCTCGCCGATCTGGGCCGATCATGTGCCCGAGAGCTCCGATCATGTGGTCACCCGGATCGAAGAGGCGGGCGGCGTGGTCTATGCCAAATCCAACACGCCGGAGTTCGGCGCGGGCGCCAGCACATTCAACGAGGTCTTTGGGCGAACCCATAACCCCTGGGATCTGAGCCGGTCGGTTGCGGGATCCTCTGGCGGCTCGGCGGCGGCTCTGGTCTCTGGCCAAGCCTGGCTGGCGCAAGGTTCGGATATGGGGGGATCGCTCCGCAACCCGGCGAGCTTCTGCGGCTGTGTTGGCCTGCGCCCCTCGGTTGGGCGAGTGCCTTATGGCCCGTCCGAGGACCCGTTCGGCGTTCTTTCGGTCAACGGTCCGATGGCACGCAATGTGGGCGATTTGGGCTTGCTGCTCGATGCCATGTCGGGCGCGGATCCGCGCGAGCCCCATGCCCAGCCCGGCAATGGCGGCTTTCGCGCCGCGGCCGAGGCGCCGCTCCTGCCGAAACGTGTCGCCTATTCACCGGATCTAGGAATCACGCCGGTCGACGCCCATGTGGCCGAGATCACCCGCGCGGCCGCTTATCGGTTGGAAGCCCTCGGCTGTGTGGTTGAGGAGACCCATCCGGATTTCTCCGGCGCCCATGAAGCGTTCCAAACGCTTCGCGCTGTGGCCTTTGCCACCGGTCATGCGGCGGATTACGCCGAGCGTCGCGATCAGCTGAAACCAGATGTGATCTGGAACATTGAGAAGGGATTGGAACTAACCGGCGGCGATCTCGCCCGCGCCAATCAACTCCGCGGTGAGATCACCGAGCGCTTTGTGGCGTTCTTCGAGAGCTATGATCTCCTGTTGACCCCAGCCACTGTGGTCCAGCCCTTCCCGGTCGAGGCGCGAACGGTGACCGAGATCAATGGCGCACCGCTTGAGACCTATATCGACTGGTTGGCGATTGTCTTTGCGATCACGCTGACATCTGCGCCGGCGCTCTCGCTGCCTTGCGGCTTCACCAGCGATGGCCTGCCGGTGGGGTTGCAGATGGTGGCACCGCTGCGTGCAGAAGCGACGCTTTTGTCCCATGCGGCAGCGCTCGAGGCGGAGCTTGCCCTCGATCTTGGCCCAATCGATCCGCGCGGCTGAGATGGCCGAAGAGGATCTTCTCTCAGCCCTCGCCTGGCAGGTCGATCTCGGTGCCGATGAGGCGATCGCCGAACATCCGATCGACCGCTTCGCCGCCCAGGAAGCTGCCACAAGCGCTGCCGGTGCCATGCCGCGCGGGCCGGGCGGATCCTCTGGCGCTGCAGATGTCGCGCGTCGGGCGCAGCCCGAAATGGCCACGCCGCGGGCTCTGGCCGAGGCGGCGCCAACCCTTGATGCTCTGCACCAAATGCTTGCCCAATGGGACGGCTCTGAGCTGCGCAAAGGCGCGCGCAATTGCGTCTTCGCCGATGGCCTGCCCGGTGCGCATGTGATGATCATTGGCGAGGCGCCGGGTGCCGATGAGGACCGCCAGGGCAAACCTTTCGTGGGCCGCGCTGGCCAGCTTCTAGACCGGATGCTCGGCGCGATCGGGCTGGACCGGGCGGCTGAAGACCCGGCCAAGGCGGCCTATATCGCGAATATTCTGCCCTGGCGTCCGCCCGGCAATCGCACTCCGTCCGAGCAGGAAGTGGCGCTGTTTTTGCCCTTCATCGAACGCCATATCGCCCTCGCGGGCCCAAGACTTCTCTTCACCATCGGCAACACGCCAACCAAGGCGCTGCTCGCGACCCAGACCGGCATCAAACGCATGCGCGGGCGCTGGCGGCACCACCCCGCCTCGGGCCTGCCCCTTCTTCCGAGCTTCCATCCTGCCTATCTTTTGCGCCAACCGTCTGAAAAGCGCCTCTCGTGGCAGGACCTGCAAGCGCTGCGCCGGGCCTTGGATGGCGAGACACCGCAGATCGAAGGATAGGACCATGAGCCGCATCGATGAGAGCCTCAATTTTCTGCCCGTCAATATCGCGGTCCTGACCGTCTCGGACAGCCGCAGCCTGGCCGATGACCGCTCGGGCGACACGCTGGTGGCCCGGCTCGAAGCCGCCGGTCACAGTCTCGCGGCCCGCGAGATCCTTACCGATGACCAACCGCTGATTACCGCGCAACTGCGCGCCTGGATCGCTGATCCGGGGATCGATGTGATCCTCTCGACCGGTGGCACGGGTCTGACGGGCCGCGACGTTACGGTCGAGGCCCATCGCGCGGTCTATGAGAAGGAGATCGACGCGTTCTCGACTGTCTTCACCATCCTCTCGATGGAGAAGATTGGCACCTCCGCCGTGCAAAGCCGGGCTTGTGGCGGGGTGGCGGGGGGCACCTATCTCTTTGCTCTGCCAGGCTCGCCCGGGGCCTGCAAAGATGCGTGGGATGGCATCCTCGCGCGCCAACTCGACTACCGCCACCGGCCCTGCAATTTCGTTGAAATCATGCCCCGGCTCGAGGAGCACCTGCGCCGCAAATGATTGCGCTCAGCCCTGGGGCCCGGGGGGCATCCAGCGTGCCGGCTTTGCCGACACGACTGCCCGCCCACCCGGCCATAAAGCGCCGCGCTCAATCAGATCCCCTGCAAGTAACAGTTTCTATTGGAGAAATTTATCCCACGGATCCGGCGGATCATAGCTGAGGGGAAGTATCATATCGCTGCCCAGATGGGTCAGGCGTGCCTGCAAGTGCCGAAGGTCATACTCGCCGCCACCCCCGGATAATGCATCGAGCATCACTGGGTCCTGGATGGCACGCGCCGCGATCCTGACCGAGGCTTCGGGATCGAGGATCATCAGGGTCGAAACGGCACTTTGGCGATCAAATTTGAAAGCAGCCCCATCCAAAGCGAGCTTTGTCAGAAAGGCGGTTGCCTGCGCATGCCCTGGCTGATCGCTGAAGGTCGGCAAAGTGATCTGATCTTCGTCGAGCCGCCGAAACCACCGCATCGACTTCGGTCCATTGGTCGGGTTATAGGTCTGAACCGCGATCCGGTCGACCACCAGCTCGATGAGGTCGTATTGATAGGTCGCGGGCCAGTAATGGACGCTGCCTGTGTTGCTAAAAAAGCCAAAGGAGTCGGTCTCTCTGGCCAAAGCCAGAAACGCGCCAAACGCTGCCTCGTCATCAAGGCCGACAGTCAGGGCATAGAGGAGCGGCCCCTCAAGCTCCTCACCCAGATCCATGTCCAAGTATTCGCGGATCACCAGTTCGGTCTGCACCTGGGTCGCCGGATCTTTCAGATCGGCCACGAGCCTTTGGACCCGGTCGTCCAGGATAAACGCCCGACCCGATTCCACCAGAGTATCCAGGGACGCGTAGATCGCGGCGTTTTCATAGCGCTTGCGCAGATCAGCCAGCTCGGCCTCGAGATCTGCCTTCTGCTGTTCAAAGGCTGAGACATCCTGATCCAGTTGCGCCTTGAGGGCCTGTTGCGCGGCAATCGATGTCGCAAGCTCTGCTTGCTCCTGCGTTAGCCGTTCCTTGGTCAGCTCTAGGCGTTGGCTTTGGATATCGAAGAACTCGGACTTGAACCCCAGATAGATCGAGAAGCCGCCAATCACGAGCGGTGTCAGCAAGGACAGATAGGCGGGATTGCGCCATGCGGGCTGCTTGAGCTTTTCGATCTCGACGCGGAGTTTCTCTTTCTCGAGATCTTCCAGCTCCGCCGGTTTCGCTGGGCTCTGAGGGGTGGTTTCACTCATGGGAAAGCTCGCGACGATCATCTGGTCTTGGCGCGGTGAGGTATCACCCGGGCCAGCGCCAGATCAACCTATGTCTGAAGCCGCAGGGCGGTTCAGCGTTTCGACGGATAGTCTTGGCCCCAGACGCGGCTCGCGTCTTTTGCGATGAGGTTCGCTTGCAGCCGGTCGAGCGCTTCGATTGCGCGATGCTCGTCGTGTGTTTCCTCCAAAGCCCTGGCATAGGCCCGGCGGACCGATTTGGGGCGCCAAGGCAGCGCCGC
>JBCDAS010000192.1:0-8214 GCA_039185235.1 Pseudomonadota bacterium | reverse complement strand
GAAGATCTTCGTCCCGGCATTGTTCGGACGGCCAAATCCTGCAAACCAGGACGCCCCCCGGCGCAAAATCGTCGGCACGACGGCGATCGATTCCACATTGTTCACCGTGGTTGGACAGCCATAAAGCCCGACACCTGCCGGAAAGGGCGGCTTTAGGCGCGGCATGCCTTTCTTGCCCTCAAGGCTTTCGATCAACGCTGTCTCTTCGCCGCAGATATAGGCCCCTGCCCCATGATGCAGATAGAGATCGAAATCCCAGCCGGACTTCGCGGCATTCTTGCCCAGAAGCCCCGCATCATAGCACTCGTCAATCGCCGCCTGGAGGCACTCTCGCTCGCGGATGTATTCGCCACGCAGATAGATGTAGCAGGTATGCGCGTTCATCGCGAAACTGGCGATCAGGCAACCTTCAATCAGCGTATGGGGATCGTGGCGCATAATCTCCCGGTCCTTGCAGGTGCCCGGTTCGGACTCATCCGCATTGACCACGAGATAGGCGGGCCGCCCATCGCTTTCCTTCGGCATAAAGGACCACTTGAGCCCCGTCGGAAAGCCCGCGCCGCCACGCCCGCGCAGCCCGCTATCCTTGACCTCTTGGATCAGCGCATCACGTCCGCGTTTAATCAGATCCGCCGTACCATCCCAGTGCCCACGCGCCATCGCGCCTTTGAGACTGCGGTCAAACTGACCATATAGGTTGGTAAAGATGCGGTCCTTGTCGTCAAGCATCGCCTTTCCCTTCCAACAGAGCCTTCGCCTGCGCGATCCACGCGTCACGCTCGATCCGGCCTTTGAACTTCAATTCACTGTCGACCCAGGCGACTTCCGTCTCGGTCCAAGCCGCGATCTGGTCGAAATGGAAGATACCCATGGAGTGAAGTTTTTGCTCCAGCTTCGGACCAACTCCTTTGATCCGCTGGAGATCATCCGGCTGGCCGTCGCGGGCCGCATCGAGCAACTCGGGTTTTTTAACCAGTGCAGGGTCAATCGGCGATTCAGACACGAGACCAACCGGGTCTGGCACCGCCTGGCGATCCATTAAGATCGGCGTCCCGCCACGGGCGCGCATCAGGGTGGTCGCAGTCTCTTCGGTCCCATCGATCCGCTTGACCGTCTCGCCGATTGTAACTGCGAGATGGACCGAGCCATTGGCACTCTCCCCCAGCTCACCGTGGAGGGCGGTGACACCACCCAGCGGCTCCGACGCCCAGCGGCCGTTTTGCGGGCCCGGCTGCGGCACCTCTCCAGCGGCAAAGCGGTCAATCAGAGCCGAGAAGCTCTCGGTCGTCAGATCTTCGTAGTAATCCTTGCCGATCTGCGCCATCGGCGCGTTTGAGCAAGCGCCGAGGCACTCGACCTCTTCCCAACTGAACTTACCATCAGCCGACAACTGATGGGGGTTCTGCGCGATCTTCTCTTTGCAAACCGACACCAAATCCTCCGCCCCGCAGAGCATGCAAGAGGTCGTCCCGCAGATTTGGATATGGGCAACCGAGCCAACCGGCTGCAGTTGGAACATGAAGTAGAAGGTCGCGACCTCAAGCACCCGGATCTCAGCCATATCGAGCATTCGAGCAACTTCCTCGATAGCAGGACGCGTAACCCAACCCTCCTGCTCCTGCGCCCGCCATAAAAGCGGGATGACGGCCGAGGCCTGCCGCCCCTCCGGATACTTCCCAATCTGCTCCTCGGCCCAGGTCGCATTGGCGGACGTGAAAGCGAAGCTCTCGGGCTGTTCGTGGTGAAGCCGGCGTTGCATTAGGCTGGGTCTCCGGATTTGCAGTAAAGTGTCACAAATTCTGGAGGGCTATCTGACTTATGATCCTTCAGCGCGTTAACGATGGTTTTCTGCGAACTCGTCCATCCATCGCTGATAACCGAGGCGCACTCCTCAAAAGTGTCGTCGCTGACCATAAGCTTCTTGTACACACCGCTCCTAGGATCAACTGGCGTTTGGGTCGTTACGCTTCCTAGCCACGTTTCGGAATACCAAGTTAGATGTCCGAAGAACCGCTTCTCAGTTCTAAACGACGAAGAGAACGCGCACTCCGCACCAAGTGTTTGGGTAAGCAAGAACTCTCGTCCAATCATTTCGACCGGTATTGCACATTTCATATCGAGTACAACCGGATGTTCTATGCGCTCATAGCTGAGAGCTGCTGCTCCTGAACTGGCGACGACTAGTCCGATGATTGCAGCCAAGATGCGCATTATCTGTCAATCTCCCCAAAAACTACGTCCAGCGAGCCCAAGATTGCGCTGACATCGGCCAGTTGGTGGCCCCGGCAAATCTCATCCATGGCAGCGAGGTGAGGATAGCCAGGCGCGCGGAGCTTCGCCTTGTACGGTTTGTTCGTACCGTCCGAGACCAGATAGACCCCGAACTCGCCCTTCGGCGCCTCGACGGCTGCGTAGATCTCGCCCTCGGGCACGCGGAAGCCTTCGGTGTAGAGCTTGAAGTGGTGAATGAGCGCCTCCATCGAGGTTTTCATCTCACCGCGCTTAGGTGGCGTCATTTTGCCATCGGTCGAGATCACGGGCTCGCCTGTGACTTTGTCCATCTTCTCGAGGCATTGGCGCATGATCTTGGTGCTTTCCCGCATCTCCTCCATCCGGCAGAGGTAGCGGTCATAGCAATCGCCGTTTTTGCCGATGGGGATCAGGAACTCCATCTCGTCATAGCACTCATAAGGCTGCGCCCGGCGCAGGTCCCAGGCCCAGCCGGAGCCGCGGACCATCACGCCAGAGAAGCCCCAGGCCTGCGCCATCTCGATCGGCACCGTGGCAATATCCACATTGCGTTGTTTGAAGATGCGGTTTTCGGTGAGCAGCGTCTCGAGATCATCCAGGACCTGCGGGAACTCCTCGGTCCATTGCCAGATATCGTCGCAGAGCTCTGGCGGCAGGTCCTGATGCACGCCACCGGGCCGGAAATACGCCGCGTGGAGGCGCGCGCCGCAGGCCCGCTCGTAGAAAATCATCAGCTTCTCACGCTCCTCGAAGCCCCAGAGCGGCGGGGTCAATGCACCCACATCCATTGCCTGGGTGGTGACGTTGAGGAGGTGATTGAGAATGCGCCCCATCTCGCAATAGAGCACCCGGATCAGCTGGCCCCTCCGCGGGACTTCCGTACCAGTCAGCCGTTCAATCGCCAGGCACCAAGCATGTTCCTGGTTCATCGGCGCCACATAGTCGAGCCGGTCGAAATAGGGCAGGTTCTGGAGGTAGGTCCGGCTCTCCATCAGCTTCTCGGTCCCGCGATGGAGGAGGCCGATATGCGGATCGGTCCGCTCGACTATCTCTCCGTCCAGCTCCAAAACCATCCGCAAAACACCATGCGCGGCAGGGTGTTGTGGCCCGAAGTTGATATTGAAGTTCCGGATCCGCTGTTCGCCGGTTAGAGTATCGATCGATCCGTCCATCAGTTTCTCCTCAGAGTGCCGGGCCGCTGGCGGTACGGAACAGTTTGGTGATCAACTTCCAATCGCCATCGACACGGTAAAAGCCGAGATAGTCTTCGAAACGCCGGGGCGGCACATCGACCCATAACTTCACATGTGCAGTCGCATCGCCGGAGACATCGATCGACAGGATCTCGTAGGACGGCGCTCCGGCAAACGGGTCACGACCAGCAACACGGGTAAGATAGGCGGCTTTGTCCCAAAAAATCGCTGCACCATTGCCATCCACCGCGGTCATCAAAAATCGCTCGTGGCACATTTCTTCAAACACGGCGGGTTTCGCGTGGTGGATCGCCTCGCAATAGGCGATGGCGAGGGCTTCGATCTCGGTGGTTAACTGATCCAGCATTCTGCCTCTCCTCAGGTCACATCCGTGGCACCAAACGAGCGCTTCCATCTATCGGGCAACTCGGTGCCAAAGCGATCCTCGACGAAGCGGTAGACCGGCTGAAGCGCGTCCTTGACCCGGGTGATTGCAGTGTTCGAGGGCATGACCTCCCGGCTCTTGGTCACCCAAACCTTGCGCTCAAAATCCGCGGGCATCGGGTCGACACCTAGAAACTCTGTCAGCCGCGCGATCTCTTGCTCGCTGAACAGCGTTTCGTAGAAGAAGTAGGCAACGCGCTCTTTAGGAAGTGTCGCGTCGAGCTTGGAGATCACTTGATCGTAGCGCGTGCGCCAGAAATCACGATGCGGGTCGCCGCCATCCAGCGCCAGCGTCACCCGTTCATCCAACGCCTCCGGGGTCACCGTCGCATGTCGGCTGAGCGCGAAACGAATGCCCGAAAGCATCCGCTCCACCGGGTCGCGCATGATGTAGATCATCCGGCTTTTCGGCGAAAGGGCCGCCATCTCCTGAAGTGTTTCTGCCTCCAAGAGCGCGTATTCGGGCGAGGCCTCCCCGACGGCTCGATGCCCGTCAAAAAAGGCGAAAAGGGTGTTGGCATAGTCGACATGCGCCGGATCTTGTGTCCGAAGAGCCCGCTCGAAAGCTGCCCATGCGCGCGCTTTGAGCCGCCCCTCCTCGCCCTTCAACACAGACATTGCCAAGCGTCGCGCGCGGTTTTTCAGCAGTTCTCCGCGCGTGGTCTGCGTGCCATAGGTGTCGAATGGTGGGCGCACATGGTTCCAATATTGCAGTTCCTTACGCACGCTCGGCATCAAGACCTGCGGGTGGTCGGCCAGATAGGAATGCAGCCATGTCGTACCAGCCTTCTGCGCCCCAATGCACCAGAACAGGCAGTTTGGCTCAGCAAATCTTGGGTCGACGGCTGCAAATCCCAAACTCAGACCTCCTTCTTCTCGTCGCCGGGAAGGATGTAGTCAGCGCCCTCCCAAGGCGACATGAAGTCGAACTGGCGGTAATCCTGTGTGAGGGTTACCGGCTCGTAGACCACACGTTTCTGGGTCTCGTCATAACGAACCTCTGTGTAGCCCGTCGTCGGGAAATCCTTGCGAAGCGGGTGCCCGCGAAAGCCGTAATCGGTCAAAATCCGCCTTAGATCCGGATGGCCGGAGAACAGGATCCCATACATGTCGAACACTTCGCGCTCGAACCAATTGGCCGAGGGGTGCTGTTGTGTGATCGAGGGGATGATCGTGCTCTCATCAGCGGCCACTTTGATCCGAATGCGAATGTTTTGGCGCATGGAGAGGAAGTGGTAGACGACCTCAAACCGCTCTTCCCGCTCGGGAAAATCGACCGCTGTGATATCGATCATCGTTGTGAATTCACAGGCCGCATTGTCGCGCAGATAGGCAACAAGCGTCGGCAGGCCGCGCACGGTCGAGAAGACTGTCAACTCCCCGTTCTTGACCTCAGCCGAGATGACTTGGTCCGCTTGAGAGGCCGACAAAAACTCGCCCAGTTCCTCGAGTGCTTCGCTCATACCCACTCCTCAGCGTGTAATGGTGCCGGTGCGCCGGATCTTACGCTGTAGCTGTAGGATGCCATAAACGAGCGCCTCTGCCGTTGGCGGGCAGCCAGGCACGTAGATGTCGACCGGGACGATCCGGTCGCAACCGCGCACGACGGAGTAGCTGTAGTGGTAGTAACCCCCGCCATTCGCGCAGGACCCCATCGAGATCACGTAACGTGGCTCAGGCATCTGATCATAGACCTTGCGCAGCGCGGGGGCCATCTTGTTGGTCAACGTGCCAGCCACGATCATCACATCCGACTGACGCGGGCTTGCGCGCGGGGCAAATCCGAACCGCTCGAGATCATAACGCGGCATCGAGGCATGCATCATCTCAACCGCGCAACATGCCAAGCCAAAGGTCATCCACATCAACGAGCCAGTCCGCGCCCAATTGATCAGGTCCTCGGTATTGGTGAGCAGAAATCCCTTATCCGCCAACTCGTTGGAGATGTTTGCTGCCAGGACATCCTTGTCTGCACCGGCAGCGTTCTGTGCGATCACTCCCATTCCAAGGCTCCCTTTTTCCACTCATAAGCGAAGCCGATGGTGAGCACCGCCAAGAAGACCATCATCGACCAGAACGCCGTGTCGCTCAAATCGCCAAAGGCCGCCGCCCAAGGAAACAGGAAAGCGATTTCCAAATCGAAAATGATAAAAAGGATCGAAACGAGGTAGAACCGCACATCGAATTTCATGCGCGCATCGTCAAACGCGTTGAAACCGCATTCGTAGGCAGAGGTTTTCTCGGCATCTGGATCAGCTGGGGCAATCACCCAGGCCGCGATGATCAGGAACAGACCCAGTGCGATCGCAAGTCCCAGGAAGATGAGGATAGGCAGATACTCTCGGAGAAGATCTTCCATGCAGGCTCACCCCTATCCTGTGGCTGGCTTCGCATCCCAATCTCCGTGTACCCCCCCACTGGAGGCGGGTCAACAAAGCCAGATGCGGTTGCCAAGCTGCAGCGCAAAAACAAAGTAAGTCTCTACCGATCAGTCTCATGATGCAACGCTAAAGACGTCGCAGTGCTGTGAATTGCACGCTCGCCGTGAGTGCGCTTCTTATCGGTAGAGATCCGCGCGAGAGGGTGGCAATGGGGGCACACCTTTCGGCGATTGAGATACGAGGGTTTGATAGATCCGGGCTGAACCGCGTAGAAATGCAAGCGAACAGCCCCCTAGATACGCTGACCACAGCCGATATGTCTGGGCCCCCACAAGCGCTTCTGCCTCAGCACGGCGAGCGGTCAGGCGCTCGCACCAAATCCGCGTGGTGCGCGCATAGTGCCGCCGCCAGGCTTCGACATCATGAACTTCAAGTTTTGCGCGCTCCATCTCGGCAACCGTATTCCCAATATCGTCCAATTCACCTCCGGGGAAAATATATCGCTGCAGAGCTCTCTGTTCCGGTCGATTAGCAAAGCGTGCCTTGCCCCGCTTGGCGCCACGACTGATCGCATGGTTCAAAAACAACGCATCCGGAGCCATCAAGCTGCGAACCTTGGCGAAGTAATGGGGAATGTTCTTCAGACCGATATGTTCGTACATGCCGATGGACGCGATCTTTTCGAACTGCCCCTCTAGATCGCGGTAATCAACAATCTGGATAGTGACCTGGTCAGACAACCCGTCGCGCTGAACCCGGGCTCGGGCTTCGGCAGCCTGCGCTTCTGAGAGCGTGATACCATGCGCCTTGACCCGGTAATGCTTGGCCGCATGACGGACCAACCCGCCCCAGCCGCAGCCGATATCCAGAAACCTGTCCCCCTCTTGTAGCCGAAGCTTGCGGCAGATCATGTCGAGCTTGGCCTTCTGCGCCGCCTCCAAAGTCTCAACACCTTCCGGAAAATAGGCACAGGAATACTGCATCTCGGGATCAAGGAAGAGCTGATAGAACTCGTCGCCCACGTCATAGTGAAACTTGATAAACTTGCTGTTCTCGCCTTCTTGGCGCCCCGCGCCCTCGGCATCTCCATCAAAACCTCGGCTTTGATCGGGATTGTCTCCTTTGGCGAGCAGGAAAGGCGCCAGTGCCATCGCGAGCCTTGCTTTCGGGATCTGCTTGAGCCGCCTCTTCGCTGAGTTGTCCAACGCAAAAGGCTCGCCAAAGTCCACCCAGGACCCGCCTTCGATATCGATCCTGCCATGGGCGTAGTGTCGGATCGCCCGATCGAGCGTAGGCCGACGTAACAGCGATGGGACGACCCCAGGGGTCTCAATCCGTATCGCCAATTCATTTTCAACACTCTGCCCGAGAGGTTCAAGTGAACCATCCCAAAGCCTGACGGAAAGGGGCAAATCAACCCTGTCGCGAACCAAGCCAATAAGCTTCCGGGCTGACTTCAAAAGCCTCGCATCACTCATCCTGTTCTCAATTCCTTCACGGCGTCACATGCTGTCTATGAAGCGAAGAACCGCTCTTGGATCAAGCGCTGTCGGTCGTCAGGTTTTTTGAAGCGATAATCGGCGTTCACTAGGAGAGTGAAGATGTCCGCCTTTTCGGACAGCTTTGCAGCGTTTCTGAGGTGTGTTTGGTTTGGGTTTCATGCTGCCTTTTGCTCTTCCAAGCCAGCCTGATATGGGTCGTCTGGCATGAGCCGATCAAGGGCTGAGCGGGGCTTCTCGGTTTTGTAGAAGTCTATCCAGTTCTTGACCACGCGCCGGGCCTGAAAGCCGTCGTTGATTTCTTCGAGGTAGTTGGCTTCTTGCTTCAAGGAGCGCCACAGGCGTTCCACGAAGATGTTGTCGAGGAACCGGCCTTTTCCATCCATTGAGATGCGCACGCCGGATCGGCGCAATCGATCTGTCCAGACAAATGACGTGAACTGGCTG
>JBCDAS010000191.1:0-8240 GCA_039185235.1 Pseudomonadota bacterium | reverse complement strand
CGCGGTTATGACGATCAGTTCAGCTGGGGTCTGGCCGAGATCAATCGCTTCGGAGCCATCAGTTACCTCACCGGCTTGTGCGAGCAGGAGATGCATCAGCCAGCGACGGGCACGGCACGGCCACGCCCTCCCATGAGAAAACAGCGCTTGATGCTGGCATCTGGAAAACCCACCCACCCGGGCGTGGCCGCGCCGCGCTTGACGGTCATAGGCGCTTCTCCATAAAGACGCTCGATCCGTTCTCGATGTATTCGCCGAAAGGACCTCGGCGTTGATAACCGACGCGGGTGTAGAAGCGGATGGCTTCTGGGCTGGCCTCGCCGGTCTCCAAGCGCATTATTGGGTGAGGCGCGTTGCGCGCGATGTCTTCCAGCTGGGCGACGATCACTTCCGCAACACCGGTGCCTCGTGCTGTCTTAGTGACGAAAATACGCTTTAACTCCCCATAGGCACCGAGCAGTGCGACACCGCCGCAGCCAACGGGTTTCCGGTTGCGATAGGCGGTTAAAAAAGCAACCCCTGCCATACGCAGCTGATCTGGGGAAAAGGCGTAGCGCACATCTGCTGGGTAGATGGCAGCCAATTCCGCCTCGCTTTCGCCGATCATCGACAGAGCGTCAGCACTCAGAGCATCGTCACGGACAAGGTCAATCCCAATCACGCGATGACCCCGAAGCAAGGGCGCCTCCGCCCGCGCCCGGGTGGGTGGGCTGCTGCGACGCTGGTCGAGGGCGCGAGACTGGCCGGGGAGGGCGTGGGCGGAGGTGCCTTTGTCATTGCGCCAGAGCCTGGGTGATTGCGGCTCGGTCGAGGCCTTGGAGGCCGATGACCACCAGTTTTGTCTCCCGGGGTTCAGGGCCAAATGGCCGGTCGAAATAGCTGTCAATGCGCGGGCCGACTGCCTGGATAACTTGACGCATCGGCTTGCCCGAGACTGCCGCGAAGCCTTTGAGCCTCAAGATACCGTGCTTTGCGATGACCGATGCCAGTTGATCGGCGAATGCGGCACTGTCGGGGAGTTCTCCGAGAGTGATGTGGAAGCTCTCGAACGCATCATGACCATGGTCGTGATCATGGTCATGGTGATGACCGTGATGATGGTGGTGGTCGTGTTCATGCGCATCGTCGTGTCGATGTCCGTGATCATGGTCATGATCATGATGGTGATTGTGATGCACCTCATGGCGGCTTTCGAGATCTTCCTCAGCCGCGATACCGAGGCCGAGCAGAACATCCGCGCCAAGTCCATCAACTGTCGAGCGAAGAACGCGAACCCCTTGGCGGCTTCGGCCAGTCAGGTTGCTTTGAACCTGCTCGAGCATCGGGTCTTCAAGCTGGTCGGACTTCGAGAGCACGATCATATCGGCACAGGCAAGCTGATCTTCGAAAAGCTCTGATAGCGGCGTTTCGTGATCCAGGCTTTCATCGGCCTCGCGCTGGGCTTCCAGGGCCGCGTCATCGACCGAAAACTGACCTGCGGCAGTTGCGGGACCATCGACCACGGTGACCACGCCATCCACGGTGACGCGGGTTCGTATCTCGGGCCAGTTAAACGCCCGCACCAGCGGTTGGGGGAGCGCGAGGCCTGATGTTTCGATCACGATGTGATCGGGCGGTGACTCTCGCCCGATCAGCTTCTCCATCGTTGGAATGAAGTCATCGGCCACGGTGCAGCAAATGCAGCCATTGGAGAGCTCGATGATATCATCCTCGCCGCATGTCGCATCACCGCAACCCTTCAAAACCTCGCCATCAACGCCGATATCGCCGAACTCATTGATCACGAGCGCGATGCGTTTACCTTGGGATTTGGCAAGAAGATTACGGATCAGGGTCGTCTTGCCAGCGCCGAGAAAGCCAGTGATAACAGTTGTGGGGATCTTCGCCATAAGTGCCTCAAACAGTGGTGATTTCGGGGGGTTGGCGGGTTTCCCAACCCGCGCGGTCGAGTTCAGGATCGGTATGTTCTTCCTCAGGAACGCCGATGCAGAGATAGCCAATCAAAAGCCAGTCCTCCGGAATGCCCAAATCCCGTGCGAGGCGCGATGGATCCAGGATAGAGACCCAGCCAAGGCCAAGCCCCTCGGCCCTGGCGGCGAGCCAGAGCTGCATGATCGCACAAACGCAAGAGTAACGGCGCATCTCGGGCATGGTGCCCGCCCCAAGGCCATGGCCTTTCTCGCTTGCATCATCGCAGAAAACCGCCATCTGGATCGGTGCGTCCTGCATGCCAGAGAGCTTTAGGTTCGCGTAAATCTGCTGGCGGTCACCCTCATACCCGTCCAGCGCCTTGGCATTTGCGCAGCGAAAATTGCCCAAGGCGCTGGCTCGGGCCTTCGCACTTTCGACCAGCACAAAGCGCCAGGGCTCGGAGAGACCGACCGAGGGCGCGGAACCAGCCTCAGCCAACAGCCGCCCGACAACCTCCGCAGGGACTGGATCGGTCCGGAAGCGGCGCACGTCGCGGCGCCATTGGAAGAGCTGGTGCAACTCTTCTCTGAAGGCTGGCGAGAAGCTCGGCATCAATCGCCGCGCTAGATCTGATCGCCAGCCTTGGGGCTGGTCACGTGATTCATTCTTCTCCTCCAACCGTCACACCCGACGGGACCTTGGGTCATCCAGTGCCTGGCAGGTCTCCTGGCTCGCGGATTTGGCCTTTTGACCTCGGCAACCCTCCCTTCCCGGCTTGTGCCAGTGGGTCGAGGGTGGCCTCACCGCTCACAGTCGCGGGGGCGGCCGCGGCATAGTGCGTGCCGTGAAGCTCTGCACCGACCGCGTTCCCTTTTCATCCACGCTTTGCCGAGGGCAGAGACGCGGAACCAGACGGATCACGCATCGGCTGATCGCCCGCCTCTGTCAAGCATTTCGAGGGGCGAATAGCGAGGATTCGAGGTCGGCTTCAAGAAGGGGCGACTTGCTTGAGCCAAGCGACCGCTCCCGCAGAGGTCTCGACAAGCGGCCCGGGTGGGGGGGCAGGGCGGGCGATGATATGGACCTTGACACCAAGTGCGTCCGCTGCATCCAGCTTCGTCCGACCTCCACCGCTATTCTTGGTGGTCAGATGAGTGATGACATTCGACTTGAGGAGGTCTGTTTCCTCATCGATCGAAAAAGGAGGCCGCGCCCTCAAGACACGGATATGTGCGGGAAGAGTGCCTGGGTCCTCGATCACGCGGAGCCAGATCATCAGGTCAGAGCGACTGCAATAGGGCTCTAGCTGATCTTGCCCCGTTGTTGCCAAAACACGCGCGTCTGCTGGGATCTTGGATACGGCATCCACGAGCGAGGCGTGTTGCTGCCAATGGGGTGCGGCTTGCCAGGCCGGGCGGCAAAGTCGGAGCCGGGGCAAGCCGAGTGCTTTGGCGGCTTGAGCTGCATTGCTGGGCATCTGATCGGCGAAGGGATGAGTGGCATCGATAAGAGCATCAATGCGCTGCTCACTGAGCCAGTGCTGGAGCCCCCCTACTCCTCCAAAGCCTCCACGTCGGGTTGGAGCCCCGTAATCCCCGGGTGTCTCGGTAACTCCTGCGAGCGACACGGTCACCTCATGACCCAAATCGCGCAGCATTGGAGCAAGCTGGCGTGCCTCAGTCGTACCGCCAAGAAGCAAGACCCTCATGTGAAGGGACGCCGTGCCAAAAGACTGCCCCGCCGATTGATCACAATCGTCTCGACCGAAACGGGGGCTCCACGCAGCGTGGCACAGATGGTTTCCTCAGCAGCTTCCGCGACCTTTTCGGCAAGTGGCACACCAGCGATTTCAAGCGCCTGCAACGCAGTGTTGGCTGTCGCGACTTCGGGGCCAGCTGCACCGGCCATCTCGGCGAGACGGGCGAAATCGACTTGGCTGCGGCCGGAATGCAGGTCGAGCGCGCCTTGGCCGAGCTTGCTCATCTTGCCAATGCCGCCAGCAATCGTGAGACGTCGAACGGGATGCTGGCGCAGGTATTTCAAGAGCCCGCCCACGAAATCTCCCATATCGAGATACGCGATCTCTGGTAGCTCGTAGAGCTCCTGCACCAGTCTCTCTGAGGTGGACCCAGTCGTGCCCACCACATGCGTCAACCCATTCGCCCGGACGACATCTATGCCCCTATGAATAGACGCAATCCAGGCCGCGCAAGAGAACGGTCGCACGATCCCGGTGGTTCCAAGGATCGAGATCCCACCCTCGATACCAAGTCGCGGGTTCCAGGTCTTGAGTGCCAGCTCTGCCCCTCCAGGAACCGAGATGGTGACATCAAAATCCGCAGCTTCGCCACGGGCATGGGCGACTTCTCGGAGAACGCCCGAGATCATTTCTCTCGGGACTGGGTTGATTGCGGGTTCCCCTGGAGGGATCGGCAGGCCGGGTTTGGTCACGGTGCCGACACCTGAGCCGGCAAAAAATCGGATCCCTGAGGGCCCCAAAGCCACCCGCGTGGTGATCGTGGCCAAATGCGTGACATCCGGATCATCGCCAGCATCTTTGATAATGCTCGCCTCGGCCCAGTCTTGTCCGCTTGCTGATCCGGCTAGAGCAAACTGGGCATCTCCCCCTCTCGGTAGTCCAATACGAACTCTGTCCGGAAACACGCCGTCGAACAGCGCCATCGCGGCAGCTTTTGCAGCCGCGGTAGCACATGCACCTGTGGTCCAGCCAGTGCGCAGCGATGCGGGATCTTTTGCCATCGCTTCAGACATGGCAGGCCTGCGGGTCCGAGGCAATCCGTCACCAACAGGCGCTAGCGCGCCCCGGATGGGGCGCAAGGATAGGTGTATGCGCGCTTGCGCGCATTCCGTTTGGTTCGCGCTTACTCCACCCGCCTAGGCGACGAACCAAGCGGAATGTCTCGTCTCCTTTCAGGAGCCGAGACATGCGGTCGTTTTTTTGAGCGCCCTGTCGGGCGCGGCCTTGGTTGCTTCTGCCGGGCCCAGTTGCCTCGATGCCTGCGCTAGACGCAAAGATGTCGCAAAGGGGCTTAGCAATTGCAGCAAAGCTTCCTATAGATGAAGACATGAGCGACGAGATCCATCTGCCGAACGGGAACAACTGGCCGCCTATGGCGCCGGGCTGGGTATGGCTCGTGGGTGCTGGACCAGGTGATCCGGGGCTTGTCACTTTGCATGCTCTCAATGCACTCAAGCAGGCGGATTGCGTTGTCTATGACGCTTTGGTGGATGACAGGATTCTCGAATGGGCCAACCCCAAAGCCGAGTTAGAGTATGCAGGCAAGCGCGGAGGCAAGCCGAGCCCGAAGCAGCGGGACATCTCTCTGCGACTGATCGAACTTGCGCGTGCCGGCAAGCGGGTTCTCCGGCTGAAAGGCGGAGATCCATTCGTTTTTGGACGCGGAGGTGAGGAGGCACAGACCCTGGTGGCTGCGGGGATCCCAGTCCGAATCGTGCCCGGAATCTCTGCCGGTATTGGCGGGCTTGCTTATGCCGGTATCCCGGTCACCCATCGCGATGTTAATCAGGCGGTTACCTTCCTAACTGGCCATGATCAGTCTGGCGATGCGCCCGGTGCAATTAATTGGGAGGCTTTGGCTCATGCATCGCCAGTGATCGTTGGCTATATGGCGATGAAGACCCTGCCTGTGATCACGCAACGTCTGATCGCGGCTGGCCGGTTGGGATCTGAGCCAGTTGCCATCGTCATGAACGCGACCCGGCCAGATATGAAGATCTTGGAGACCACGCTTGCACGGGCGGTCGAGGATGCGAAGGCCGCTCGGATTGGCCCCCCTGCGATCGTTTGCATCGGCGAGGTCGTGCGCATGCGCCAATGCCTCGATTGGATGGCGCAGATTGCGGGAGAGGCACCGCGGGATCTCGATCCTCTTGGAGCGCGCCGCGTGGCTGAGACAGGTTGAGACATGCGCGGGCTGGTGCTCTCGGCCCCCGCCTCTGGCCACGGCAAAACGGTGGTGACGCTCGGGCTTTTGCGGGCGTTGAGAGACCGCGGTGTTCGCGTTGTCTCCGCTAAGTCCGGCCCTGACTACATCGACCCTGCCTTTCACGCCTCAGCAACTGGTGCGCCTTGCGTGAGTTTGGACGCTTGGGCGGCGGGCTCTGCGCAACTTCGCGCCCGTGCTGCCATGCTAGCGGGCGATTTCTTGATGGTCGAAGGGGCGATGGGTCTTTTCGACGGGGCATCTCGCGGCGGGGCTGAAGGGCAGGGAGCCACAGCAGCGGTTGCAAGGGCGCTCTCGGCGCCGGTGGTGCTGATCATGGATGCCGCGGGCATGGGGCAGAGCGCGGGCGCGGTTGCCTCGGGCTTCGCGCGCTGGTCGGCGGATATCTCAGTTGCCGGCGTCCTCCTCAATCGCGTAGCCAGCCCTCGCCATGCGGCCATGCTCCGCGATGGGGTGGAACGGGTTTGTCCCGTCATCGGGGCCTTGCCGAGAGACGCGGCGCTGAGCCTGCCCTCTCGCCATTTGGGCTTGGTTCAAGCGGGCGAGCATCCTTCGCTCGACGAACAGATTAGCCAGATTGCGGCCCTTGTTGCGGATCACTGCGATCTTGATCGCATTCTTGACCTAGCGGGCCCTCTCACCCTTGGCAAAGAGCCGCTCAGGATGCCCCCGCTTGGCCAACGCATCGTTGTGGCTCAGGACGAGGCATTTGGCTTTACCTACTGGCATCTGTTGCAGGATTGGCGGTCCAAAGGTTCTGAGATTATCCCGTTTTCTCCGCTGGCCGATCAGCCGCCCGACCGGGCTGCGGATGCCGTCTTTTTGCCTGGTGGATACCCCGAGCTCCATGCCGGTTTGCTTGCATCAAACCAGGTTTCGGCCGATGGGATCCGCCGAGCAGCCGCTCGGGGAGCGGCTATCTATGGCGAATGCGGCGGCTACATGTATCTGGGTGATGCGCTGATCGATGCGGATGGCGCGCGCCATACAATGCTGGGTCTTCTCCGACTCACGACCAATTTCAGTAAACGCCAAAGGCATTTAGGCTATCGCAAGGTGGTTGGATCGGGCCCGTTGAGCAGCACGTACGCAGCCCATGAATTCCACTATTCCACGATCGATGTGGAAGTGGGCACGCCCCTCTTCACCGAAGTCCAAGACGGCTCGGGTGCATCGATCCCGGATATGGGGCTGCGAGACGGGTTGGTCATGGGCTCATTCGCCCATTTGATCGAGCGGCTCCTCTAAAGACTGGTCGTCGCGGAAGATGCCTTTGCCAAAGCACTAAGGTCGGCGCTGGCAGAATAGCCCAGCCAAAGTTTCAGTTTGAGGGGTCCGTATGGAATCAAGGAAACGAGCAGCCCGATCCGCTCAAGAGCGTGACTTGGCATCCTCCAGCGGCGGGAACCGGGTTTTCGCGGCGGCCTCGGTCCAATCCATATGATTGCGGACATATTCCTGTGAGGCATCCCGGGGCGGGTTATAGTCCCATGAGGTCAGCAATCCCGCCTCCATCGCCGCATGGATCGCCCGCCGCTGCTTTTGTGTCGCGATCACATGGGTACGGATCGCTGCACTGTCCCAGCGGGCCGCGACTTCCCTTGCAAACTCGTCAGCCAATTTGGCATGGGTCGGGTCTGACGCGAGGTTGACCCGTTCGTGTGGATCGGACTTGAGATCATAGAGCTGTGGCGGGTCGATATCGCAATGGATGTACTTGAACGCGCCCCGCCGGATCATGAAGATCGGGTGGGAGGCACATTCCGCACAATACTCCACAATAGCCGCGTCGAGATCCTCCTCTGCGCGGCCCTCGGCGAGCGGGACCAGCGAGCGTCCATCGATCGGCATCCCAAATTCGGGCTCGGTATCGGCGATCTCGAGCATAGTGGGTAGGATGTCGACCAGAGAGCAAGCCTCCGGCACAATACGCTGACTGATCCCAGGTCCCGCCATGACCAGAGGGACGCGGGCCGAATGCTCGAACATCGCCATTTTGTACCAGAGCCCGCGCTCTCCCAACATGTCACCATGGTCCGAGGTGACGATGACCACCGTGTTCTCAATCTGCCCCGATTCCTCCAAGGCCTGCACAATCACGCCGACCTTGCTATCGAAATAGGAGGTATTGGCATAATAGGCATGGCGGGCATTGCGGATCTCGTCATCTGAAACCTCAACCACATCCGCCTCGATCCCATGCATCAGACGCTTGGTATGAGGATCCATCGGTGCATCCGTGTTTGGCATATCGATCTCGGCATGATCGTAGAGGTTCCACCATTCGGGCCGGGCCACATAAGGGTCATGCGGATGGATGAAGCTCACCACCATGGCGAAGGG